>NZ_JANLOG010000083.1:0-14939 GCF_025466205.1 Pseudomonas sp. 13B_3.2_Bac1 | reverse complement strand
GGCCCCCCCCCCCCCCCCCCCCCCCCCCCCCCCCCCCCCCCCCACAGGGGTGGTGGTTACCGTTCGATTGTTTTTAACTCCTCGATACTGATCTCACGCATCCGGAATTTCTGGATCTTGCCCGTCACCGTCATCGGAAACTCTTCGACGAACTTGAAGTGCCGTGGCGTCTTGAAGTGCGCGATGCGCTCCTTGCACCAGGTTTGCAACTCCAGCTCGGAAGCATTGTGGCCGGGGTGGAATTTGATCCAGGCGACAATTTCCTCACCGTAACGCGAGCACGGAATGCCGATCACCTGCACATCCGCCACCGCCGGGTGGGTGAAGAAAAACTCCTCCAGCTCACGCGGGTAAATGTTCTCGCCACCCCGGATGATCATGTCCTTGTTGCGCCCGGCGATGTTCACGTAACCCTCATCGTTCATGCTCGCCAGGTCGCCGGTGTGCATCCAGCCTGCCTCATCAATGGCTTCGGCCGTGGCTTGCGAGTTGTTCCAGTAACCGAGCATCACGCTGTAACCGCGGGTGCAGAGCTCACCGATGGTGCCGCGCGGCACCAGGTTGCCGGCCTCGTCGATGATCTTGCTTTCCAGTTGTGGCTGGGTGCGACCGACAGTAGTCACGCGCAGTTCAAGTTCATCGTTTGGCCCGGTTTGCAGCGACACCGGGCTGGTTTCGGTCATGCCGTAGGCGATCTGCACTTCGCTCATGTGCATCTCGCTGATGACCCGACGCATGACTTCGATCGGGCAAGTCGCGCCAGCCATGATCCCGGTGCGCAGACTCGACAGATCGAATTCGCCACGCAGCGGTTGATCGAGCATGGCGATGAACATGGTCGGCACGCCGTACAGGCCGGTGGCTTGTTCTTCGGCGACGGTTTGCAGGGTCAGTAACGGGTCGAACGCGTCGTTGGGATAAATCATGGTGCTGGCGTGGGTGATGCAGCCGAGGTTGCCCATGACCATGCCGAAGCAGTGGTAGAGCGGCACCGGGATCACCAGGCGGTCGCTCGGGGTCAGGCCGATGCTTTCACCGACCATGTAACCGTTGTTGAGGATGTTGTAGTGACTGAGGGTCGCGCCCTTGGGGAAACCGGTGGTGCCGGAGGTGTACTGGATGTTCACCGGTTGATCGAAGTGCAGGCTGTCGCTGCGTTCGCGCAATTGTTCGGGCGAAACACTGCTCGCCAGATCGGCCAGTTGCGACCAAGGCAGGAAACCTGATGGCGGCTGCGCATCGAGGCTGATCACCCCGCGCAAATCCGGTAGGCGTTCGCTGCGCAACTGGCCGATGGATTGCTCTGCGAGTTCCGGCACCAGCCCTTGCAGCATGGCGTGGTAGTTGGAGGATTTGAACGCGCCGGCGCAGACCAGCCACTGGCAACCGGACTGCTTGAGCACGTATTCCAGTTCGGAGCTGCGGTAGGCCGGATTGATGTTGACCAGAATCACGCCGATCTTCGCGGTGGCGATTTGCGTGATGCACCACTGCGCACAGTTCGGCGCCCAGATACCGAGCCGATCCCCCGCCTGCAAACCCAGCGCCAGCATGGCCCTGGCGTGCAGGTCCACTCTATCGGCCAGTTGCTGCCAGGAGTAGCGCAACTGCTGATGACGCACCACCAGCGCCTCGCCGTGCGGGTGTTGCGCGACAGTCTGGTCGAACTTCTGCCCGATGGTCATCGCCAGCAAGGCTTTGTCCTGGGAACCACGGGTGTAGCTGCGCTGCGGGTTTGCACTGGGTTGATCCATGACGACCCCTATTGTCTTTATTAGTGGGTTTACCGGGATTTAATTCCTGTGGGAGCGAGCTTGCTCGCGAAGACGCCATCTGATTCAACATCCGTGTCGACTGAGCTGACGCCTTCGCGAGCAAGCTCGCTCCCACATGGGAAAGTCCGCTTTCAATCCTGAGGTGCTCTTACTCTCGCCCAAGTTGACGTTAACGTAAAGGGTGATTGACAGCCATTCGTCACAGGCTTACGTTAACGTAAAGGTGAGAGCCATTGACCGCCCTCCCCACCCTACAAAAAAGCCAAAAGGTGACCCATGAGCTACCCATCCCTGAACTTCGCCCTCGGTGAAACCATCGACATGCTGCGCGATCAGGTTCAGTCCTTCGTCGCCGATCAGATCGCGCCACGCGCCGCGCAGATCGACCACGACAACCTGTTCCCCGCCGACATGTGGCGCAAATTCGGTGACATGGGCCTGCTGGGTATCACCGTGCCGGAAGAGTACGGCGGTGCGGGTCTGGGTTACCTGGCGCATGTGGTGGCGATGGAAGAAATCAGCCGTGGCTCGGCGTCAGTGGCACTGTCCTACGGCGCGCACTCCAACCTCTGCGTCAACCAGATCAACCGCAACGGCAACCACGAACAGAAAAGCCAATACCTGCCGAAGCTGATCAGCGGCGAACACGTCGGCGCCCTCGCCATGAGCGAGCCGAACGCCGGTTCCGACGTGGTCTCGATGAAATTGCGCGCTGACAAGCGCGGCGACCGCTTCGTCCTCAACGGCAGCAAGACCTGGATCACCAACGGCCCTGACGCCAACACCTACGTGATCTACGCCAAGACCGACCTGGAAAAAGGCCCGCACGGCATCACCGCGTTCATCGTCGAACGCGACTGGAAAGGCTTCAGCCGCAGCAACAAGTTCGACAAGCTCGGCATGCGCGGCTCCAACACCTGCGAGCTGTTCTTCGATGACGTCGAAGTGCCGGAAGAAAACATCCTCGGCGTGCTCAACGGCGGCGTGAAGGTGTTGATGAGCGGCCTCGACTACGAGCGCGTCGTGCTCTCCGGCGGCCCGACCGGGATCATGCAGTCGTGCATGGACCTGATCGTGCCGTACATCCACGACCGCAAGCAGTTCGGCCAGAGCATCGGCGAATTCCAGCTGATCCAGGGCAAGGTCGCCGACATGTACACCCAGCTAAACGCCAGCCGCGCCTACCTGTATGCAGTCGCTCAGGCCTGCGAGCGTGGCGAAACCACGCGCAAGGACGCCGCCGGGGTGATCCTCTACACCGCCGAGCGCGCCACGCAAATGGCCCTCGACGCGATCCAGATTCTCGGCGGTAACGGCTACATCAACGAATTCCCGGCCGGGCGTCTGCTGCGTGACGCCAAGTTGTACGAAATCGGCGCGGGCACCAGTGAGATCCGGCGCATGCTGATCGGCCGCGAACTGTTCAACGAAACCCGCTAAAACGGAGCTGCACATGGCTATCCTGCATACCCAGCTCAATCCCCGTTCAGCGGAGTTCGCCGCCAACAGCGCGGCGATGCTTGAACAGGTCGACGCGCTGCACACCCTGCTCGCCCAAGTGGCGCAGGGCGGCGGCGCGAAAGCCCAGGAACGTCACACCTCGCGGGGCAAGTTGCTCCCGCGCGAACGCATCAACCGCCTGCTCGATCCGGGCTCGCCGTTTCTCGAGATCAGCCAGCTCGCCGCGCACGCGGTGTATGGCGAAGACGTTCCCGCCGCGGGCGTGATTGCCGGAATCGGCCGGGTCGAAGGCGTCGAGTGCATGATCGTCGCCAACGACGCGACAGTAAAAGGTGGCTCGTACTACCCGCTGACCGTGAAAAAACACCTGCGCGCGCAGACCATCGCCCAGCAGAACCGCCTGCCGTGCATCTATCTGGTGGACTCGGGCGGCGCCAACCTGCCGCGTCAGGACGAGGTGTTCCCGGATCGCGAGCACTTTGGCCGGATCTTCTTCAACCAGGCCAACATGAGCGCCATGGGCATTCCGCAGATCGCCGTGGTCATGGGCTCCTGCACCGCTGGCGGCGCCTACGTGCCGGCGATGGCGGACGAAGCGATCATGGTGCGCAATCAGGCAACGATTTTCCTCGCCGGCCCTCCGTTGGTAAAAGCCGCGACCGGTGAAGTGGTCAGCGCCGAAGAGCTTGGCGGTGCCGATGTGCACTGCAAGATTTCCGGCGTGGCCGACCATTACGCCGAGAGCGACGAGCACGCCCTCGCCCTCGCCCGCCGCAGCGTCGCCAACCTCAACTGGCGCAAGCTCGGTGAGGTGCAGCAGCGCACGCCGATTGCGCCGCTGTACGCCAGCGACGAGTTGTACGGTGTGGTTTCGGCCGATGCCAAGCAACCGTTCGACGTACGCGAAGTGATTGCACGACTGGTCGACGGTTCGGTGTTTGATGAATTCAAGGCGCTGTTCGGCACCACGCTGGTCTGCGGTTTTGCGCACTTGCATGGCTACCCGATCGCGATCCTCGCCAACAACGGCATCCTCTTCGCCGAAGCCGCGCAGAAAGGCGCGCACTTTATCGAACTGGCCTGCCAGCGCGGCATTCCGCTGCTGTTCCTGCAGAACATCACCGGGTTCATGGTCGGCCAGAAATACGAGGCCGGCGGCATCGCCAAGCACGGCGCGAAACTGGTGACCGCCGTGGCGTGCGCCAAAGTGCCGAAATTCACCGTGATCATCGGCGGTAGCTTCGGCGCCGGTAACTACGGCATGTGCGGGCGCGCTTACGATCCGCGTTTCCTGTGGATGTGGCCGAATGCGCGCATCGGCGTGATGGGCGCCGAACAGGCCGCGGGCGTGTTGGTGCAGGTCAAACGCGAGCAGGCCGAACGCAGCGGCCAGACCTTCAGCGCCGCGCAGGAGGCCGAGATCAAGCAACCGATCCTCGATCAGTACGAAGAGCAGGGTCACCCCTACTACTCCAGCGCACGGCTGTGGGACGACGGCGTCATCGACCCGGCGCAGACCCGCGACGTGCTGGGCCTGGCTTTGTCCGCGTCGTTGAACGCACCTATCGAACCGAGCCGCTTCGGCGTGTTCCGGATGTGATGCTTTTTTTGTGGGAGCGGGCTTGCTCGCGAAAGCGGTGTATCAGTCGACGTATCCGCAACTGACAGACCGTCTTCGCGAGCAAGCCCGCTCCCACAAGAACCGTGGAGACGGATGAATATGAGCGACTTCAACACCCTCGAACTGCACAACGATCCACGGGGTTTCGCCACCCTGTGGCTCAATCGTGCGGAAAAGAACAACGCGTTCAACGCCGAAATGATCCGCGAACTGATCCTCGCACTGGACAAGGTTGCCAGCGACGCCAGCCTGCGTTTCCTTCTGCTGCGCGGGCGTGGCCGGCACTTCAGCTCCGGCGCCGATCTGGCGTGGATGCAGCAATCGGCTGAACTCGATTACCACACCAATCTGGACGATGCCCGCGAACTGGCGGAGCTGATGTACAACCTCGCCAAGCTGAAAATCCCGACCCTGGCCGTGGTGCAAGGTGCGGCGTTCGGCGGTGCGCTGGGGCTGATCAGTTGCTGCGATATGGCGATCGGCGCCGACGATGCGCAGTTCTGTCTGTCGGAAGTGCGCATTGGTCTGGCGCCGGCGGTGATCAGTCCGTTCGTGGTGCAAGCCATCGGCGAACGTGCTGCACGTCGTTATGCCCTGACCGCCGAGCGCTTCGGTGGGCAGCGGGCGCGGGAAATCGGTTTGTTGTCCGAAAGCTACCCGGCCGCCGAGCTTGATCAAGCCGTCGAACAATGGATCGACAACCTGCTGCTCAACAGCCCCGCCGCGATGCGCGCCAGTAAAGATCTGCTGCGCGAAGTCGGCAACGGCGCGCTGACCCCGGCCCTGCGCCGTTACACCGAAAACGCCATCGCGCGCATCCGCGTCAGCCCCGAAGGTCAGGAAGGCCTGCGCGCCTTTCTGCAAAAACGTGCGCCGAGCTGGCAAGCCGCAACCACCACCAAGGAGCCGCGTTGATGAGCGCACCTGTTCTCACCACCCTGCTGGTGGCCAACCGTGGCGAAATCGCTTGCCGGGTCATGCGTACCGCCAAGGCGCTGGGCCTGACCACCGTCGCCGTGCACAGCGCCACCGACCGCGAGGCGCGGCACAGCCGCGAAGCGGATATCCGCGTTGATCTCGGCGGCAGCAAAGCCGCCGACAGCTACCTGCAAATCGACAAACTGATCGCGGCGGCCAAGGCCAGCGGCGCGCAGGCGATTCACCCGGGTTACGGCTTTCTGTCGGAGAACGCCGGATTTGCCCGCGCCATTGAACAGGCCGGGCTGATTTTCCTCGGCCCGCCCGCCTCGGCCATCGACGCGATGGGCAGCAAGTCCGCAGCCAAGGCGCTGATGGAAACCGCCGGTGTACCGCTGGTGCCGGGCTATCACGGCGAGGCGCAGGATCTCGAAACCTTCCGCGATGCCTGCGCACGCATTGGTTATCCGGTGCTGCTCAAGGCCACGGCCGGTGGCGGGGGTAAAGGCATGAAAGTCGTCGAGGACGTCAGCCAACTGGCCGAAGCCCTGGCCTCGGCACAGCGTGAAGCGCAGTCGTCGTTCGGCGATTCGCGGATGCTGGTGGAGAAATACCTGCTCAAGCCGCGTCACGTGGAAATCCAGGTGTTCGCTGACCAGCACGGCAACTGCCTGTACCTCAACGAGCGCGATTGCTCGATCCAGCGCCGGCACCAGAAAGTCGTCGAAGAAGCCCCGGCCCCGGGCCTGACCCCGGAACTGCGCCGGGCCATGGGCGAAGCGGCTGTGCGTTCGGCGCAGGCAATCGGTTATGTCGGCGCGGGGACCGTGGAGTTCCTCCTGGATGCACGTGGCGAATTCTTCTTCATGGAGATGAACACGCGCCTGCAGGTCGAGCACCCGGTCACCGAAGCGATAACTGGCCTCGATCTGGTGGCGTGGCAGATTCGTGTGGCGCGTGGTGAAGCGTTGCCGATCACGCAGGATCAGGTGCCGCTCAATGGCCATGCGATTGAAGTGCGGCTGTATGCAGAGGATCCGTCGAATGATTTCCTACCCGCCACCGGGCGTCTGGAGCTTTACCGCGAATCGGCTGCAGGGCCGGGGCGACGGGTTGATAGCGGGGTTGAAGAAGGTGACGACATTTCGCCATTCTACGACCCGATGCTCGGCAAGCTGATTGCCTGGGGCGAGGATCGCGAGCAGGCGCGGCTGCGCCTGTTGAGCATGCTCGATGAGTTCGCGATTGGCGGTTTGAAGACCAACATCAACTTCCTGCGGCGGATCATTGCGCATCCGGCATTTGCCGCTGCGGAGTTGGATACCGGGTTTATTCCGCGTTATCAGGAAACGCTGCTGCCGGCTCCGGGTGAACTGAGTGATGGGTTCTGGAATACGGCAGCGCAGGCTTTCGCGCAGAGTTTGCCGGGTACTGTTCGGGCGGATGATCCGGGGTCGCCGTGGGCCTTGAACAGTGGTTTGCGCGCCGGTCTGCCGGCAGAAGTCACTTTGCATTTGAGCTGCGAGGGCCAGGATCGGGCGCTGACGCTGAATAGTTCAGGCAACGCCACACTGTCCGGTGAAGCACTGGTGGTCGAGCACGACGGCGTACGCCGTGTCCTGCGGGCAATTCGTCAGGGCGATTCGCTGTACCTGCAATGGGACGGCGAGTTGCGGCGCATTCAGGCGTATGACCCGATCAGCGCCGTCGACGCCAGCCACAGCCATCAGGGCGGTCTGACCGCGCCAATGAACGGCAGCATCGTGCGGGTGTTGGTGGAGGCCGGGCAGTCGGTCGAAGCCGGTGCGCAACTGGTGGTGCTGGAAGCGATGAAGATGGAGCACAGCATCCGCGCGCCGCATGCGGGAGTGGTCAAAGCGCTGTATTGCCAGGAAGGTGAAATGGTCGGCGAAGGCAGCGCTTTGGTTGAACTGGAAGCCGTGTAAATGGGAGATCGATCCTACGCAAAACGAGGATCGATCTGACTAGAAACGCGCCGTAGCCTGAACCACCACGCCGATGATTCGACACTCGTCGGTCAACAGGGCTTTGGGCCAGGTCGGATTGAGCGGTACCAGGTAACGCTGGCCGCCCTCTTCGTCCAGTTTGCGAAAGATCGCTTCATCGCAGCCTTGCCACTGGGCAATCACCAGTTTGCCGGGCACCGCTTCCACTTCCGGATCGACCAGGATCAACATGCCTTCGGCGATGCTCTGGCCCGAAGGTGCGGTCATCGAATTTCCCGTCACTGTCAGCCAGAACGCCGCGCCACGGGCGTGATAATCCGTCAGTTCGAAACGCTGCTTGTCAGGCGTCGCGGCGTAAGTCGTGGATGCACCCTCACGCACTTCGCACGGGGTGTGCCAGTCGCTGACCGGATAGCGGAAATACGGGTTGTACTTCTGCGCCAGTGGCATCTCGTCATCGTCGACTTCCTGCGGTTCGCGAATCACCAGCACCACTTCCAGGAAGTCCATGCCCAGCGCCTGCAACACGCGGTTCATTTCCGTGATGCCCGGCTCGCGACGTTTGTTCAGCCAATGGCCGATCCCGCCCTGGGACATGCCGACGCGCTCTCCGAGCTCTGTTTGAGTGATTTTGAGTTCACTCATCTTGGCCTTGACCAACTCAATCCATTTATCCATGTGCGGCACCTTACTCGGCCCGCCTTCGGCCGGCAAAACACATATTGTAGTATTTAAATTCTGGTCACAACTACGCATCGTACTATGCTGAAAGCACGGACTTTCAATCGAACAAGGAGTGACCCCTCACCATGAATATCAGCAGTAAAGACTTGCCCGACCTGCAAATGGACACCACGTTCACCTCCCCTCAGGGCAACGCAGCAGCGCAGCGAGCACTGGACTATTACTTGAAACCAGCTGTGTCAGAACCCGAAGTCGACGAGCGTTTTTTCGATGTGAAACGCCACCTAAGTGGCGAAGAGGCTCTGGTGCACGCCTCGGATCTGCTGCGCTGCGCAGCCGCCACCGCCTTCAAGGCAGCCGAAAACCTGCAAGGCGCAAGCCGTGACCTGGCATTTTCGGTGGTGCATATGGTGGATATGGCGCGAGCGATGGTCGACCATTCAATTGATGGCGAGCAGCTCTGACGAACACGGAAAAAGGAACGGACAGGAAAGAATTTTCCAATCGCACAGATAAAAACATTTGACTTGCAAATGATAATGATTATTATTGCAAGCAACTGGTCGCGAGATCAGTCGATGGAACAGAGACCTTAGGTCGGTCTCTGAACTATCTCCTCATCAGGCTAATCACGGTTTTTGACCCGGCTTTTTGCCGGGTCTTTTTTTTGCCCGTTTTTCGGGCTTATGGCTTCAGGCTAATGAAGTCTTTGGATGCTGCAAATTCGATGGCGCGGATAATATCAAAAGAATATCGCTTGGCAAGCTCAGCCCGGCCGGATTGGGGCAAACCAATGACAATTAGCACTTGAGAATCAATTGCACAGTCTCTAAGCTGCTTGCGCGTCATGGAAGACGCCCCCCACCGCAAGCCGCAATTTCCCTCGGTTTCCCTCCAGTCTTGCGTGTAAAGTAGCCGCCATAAAAATCATATTCAGGAATCGATATGACCGTGGCCAAATCTTCGTTCGACATCAGCGCCAATTTCGACAGCGGCAACATCCAAGTCATCGACATCTCCAATCCGCTCAACCCGGTTCTGGCCATTCGCCCCGATACCCGCAGCGCGCATTTTCAGTGGTTCCACTTCAAGGCCAGCGGCCTGCATGTTCATCAGGAACACTGGTTTCGCCTAGTCAACGCCAGCCAGTCCTCCTACAACAAAGCCTGGACCGGCTATCAGGCCGTCGCTTCCTACGACCACGTCAACTGGTTCCGCATTCCCACCAGTTTTGAAGGCGACAGCCTGCGCTTTTGCCTCGAAGCCGAGCAAACCCATGCCTGGTTCGCCTACTTCGAACCCTACAGCCGCGGTCGTCATGACTGGCTGATCGAGCAGGCGCTGACCAAGGCCGGCACCGAACTGCTGGCCACCGGCAAGAGCGTCGAGGGTCGTGACATTCAACTGCTACGCAAGGGCAGCGGTGCCGAAGGTCAGCGCAAAGTCTGGATCATCGCGCAACAGCACCCGGGCGAGCACATGGCCGAATGGTTCATGGAAGGCGTGATCGAGCGCCTGGAACGCCACGACGATCCCGTGCTGAACACGCTGCTCGCCAGTGCCGATCTGTATCTGGTGCCGAACATGAACCCGGACGGCGCCTTCCACGGTCACCTGCGCACCAACGCCATGGGCCAGGACTTGAACCGTGCCTGGCAGAGCGCCAGTCAGGACGTCAGCCCCGAAGTACTTTTCGTACAGCAGCAAATGGAAAAGTACGGCGTCGATCTGTTCCTCGACGTACACGGTGATGAGGAAATCCCCCACGTGTTCACCGCCGGTTGCGAAGGCAACCCGGGGTACACGCCGCGCATCGAGAAGCTCGAAGAGCATTTCCGCACCCACCTCAAACACACCACCAAAGACTTCCAGACCAAGTACGGCTACACCCGCGACGAACCGGGCCAGGCCAACATGACCCTGGCCTGCAACGCTGTCGGCCAGAAATACGACTGCCTGTCGCTGACCCTGGAAATGCCGTTCAAGGATCACGATGACCATCCAAACAAAGAAACGGGCTGGTCCGGCAAGCGCTCGAAACAGTTGGGCAAGGACGTGCTGACCACCATCGCCGACATGGTCGACACCCTGCGCTGATCCCTCCCCTGCTTCACCGAAAGATCGCAGCTATGCCTGCGATCTTTTTTTTTGCGCGATCAAACGCCACGACCAACAAGGTTGCAAATTAAAACCAGAATGCTTACCGTGATTCTGGTTTTAATTTGAAACCCAAAAAGGAATCAGGGCATGCAACCTCAACCACTCAAAAGCAGCGTGGTGCTGCTGTTCGCCATCGCCTGTGGACTGGCCGTGGGCAACGTGTATTACGCGCAGCCGCTGCTGGACGCCATGGCCGAGGCCTTCGCCATGTCGCCAGCCACCATCGGCATCGTCATCACTCTGACGCAGATCGGCTATGGCATCGGTCTGGTGTTGCTGGTGCCACTCGGCGACCTGCTCAACCGACGCCGACTGATCGTCACCCAGACCCTGCTCTCGGCCGCCGCGCTGTTGATGATCGCGCTGGCGCCCAGCAGCGCGTGGTTGTTGCTCGGCATGACCCTGACCGGCTTGCTCGCGGTGGTGACGCAAGTGCTGGTGGCGTACGCCGCGACACTGGCGATCCCGGCGCAGCGCGGTCGCGTGGTCGGCGTGGTCACCAGCGGCATCGTCGTCGGCATTCTGCTTGCTCGCACGATTGCCGGGGCCATGGCTGATCTGGCGGGTTGGCGCGCGATCTATCTGCTGTCTGCGGGTCTGACGCTGCTCATGGCGCTGCTGCTGTTGCGCGTATTGCCCAAGGATGAAGCCGCGCAGCCCGCGAGCCGTTACGGCGCGCTGATCGCTTCGGTGTTCAGCCTGTTCCGGCAAGAGCCGGTGCTGCGCCAACGGGCAATTCTCGCGTTGCTGACCTTCGCCAGCGCCATGGTCCTGTGGACGCCGATGGTACTGCCGCTGGCCGCTCCGCCACTGTCGTTGTCGCACAGTGAAATCGGCCTGTTCGGCTTGGCCGGCGCCGCCGGTGCACTCGCCGCCGCGCGTGCCGGACATCTGGCTGATCGCGGCCTCGGCCAATGGGTCAGTGGTCTGTCGCTGCTGCTGATGCTCGCTTCGTGGCTGCCGATCGCCCTCACCCAGTCCTCGTTGTGGGCGCTGTTGCTGGGGGTGATCACCCTCGATCTGGGCTTGCAGGCCGTGCATGTCACCAGCCAGAGCATGATCTACAGCGTGCGTCCCGAAGCGCAAAGCCGCCTCACCGCCGGCTACATGCTGTTCTATTCGATCGGCAGCGCATTGGGCTCGATTACCTCGACGGCGATGTACGCCTGGGCTGGCTGGACCGGCGTGTGTCTGCTTGGCGCCGCTATCAATGCAGTGGCACTGGGTTATTGGTGGCTGACCCTGAAAAGTGGCGCACCCCAGCGGTGCGCCACACAAGCGGGTTAATCGCGATCGCGACCGCGCAACATGCTGTCGAGCACCTCGTCGCGGCGCACCCAACCGTGGAACAGCGCCGCCGCCAGGTGCAACAGCACCGTCAGGAACAACAGGTACGCCAGATAGCCATGCGCCTTGCGCAGCAGGGCAAACACTTGCGCATCGGCCGGCAGGATCGACGGCAATTGCAGGGTATTGCTGAGCATCACCGGCTCACCCGACGCACTGATCATCGCCCAACCGAGCACCGGCAGCACCAGCATCAACGCGTACAGCAACACATGCGAAGCCTTGGCCGCCATCACCTGCCAGCCCGGCAGATCGGCCGGCAGCGGCGGCTGTCGGGTAGAAAACCGTACCAACAGGCGCACAACCACCAGCAGCAGAATCGCGATCCCCAGCGGTTTATGCAGATGAATCAGCCATTCATGCCGCTGTGAAACCGAAGTGACCATGCCGGCGCCAATGAACAACATGGCGATGATCATCAGCGCCATCAGCCAGTGCAGCAGCCGCGCCAACAGCGCGAAATGAGTCGGTTGCGTGCTCATGGGCGAGCCTCCTGACGGGCGGCGGGCAATTGGCTGACTTCGCTGGTACGCCGCAGATAGGAATCGGCGTAACCGGCGGAACGCGCGGCGAGCAGCGGGTCGTCGGAGCCTTCGATACCAGCCGGCAGCACCAGCGGATCGTAGTTGATGTCGCGGCATTCGCCGCTGAGCTGCGGCTGAGTCTTCTCCAGCACCAGCGTGCCGGCGTTGATCACCTTGCGGCCCTCGGGCCAGGCTTTGCTGGCATCGTTCACCGGATCACCGGGGTTGGCCAAGGTGATATTCAACTGCCAGCGCAACGGCCCTTCGGCCAGACGCTGCACCAGATCCTTCTCGAGAAAATCCGCACCCTCCGGCGCCGAGGCTCCGGAGGCATCACGCGCCAGTGGCGTGACACTCCAACGCACCGCCTGCTTCTGCCCACTGGCGTTGACCAGATAGAACGCATTCACACTGTTGTAGGTTTCAGTGGCATAGCTGGCCGACGGTTTGGCGGTCTTCACCCAGGTCAGAAACGGCACGGCTTCCGGGTGGGCGGCGAAGAATGCCGGCACTTTCGACGGATCCGGTTTACCTGTGGCCGGATCCGGCGACTGTGCCTGCTGCAACTGGTAGAACGCCTCGGGAGTGCCGACCGGGAACACCGGCATGCTGTTCATCCCGGTGCGCCATTGCTGACCGTTGGCCTGGGTGAATCGCAACGCCAGACTGCGGATCGGCACGCTGCTGTCCGGGGCGTAGGGATTCCCTGCCGGCAAGGCGAAGCGCCCGACTACCGGGGTCTGCGCCTCGTTGAACACCTGCGCGGCAGAAAACGCCCGCGCCTCGCCACTGCTCTCGAAATGCCCGATCACGCACACGCCCTTGGCGTGGTTGCGCCGAAACCCGGGATGCACACCGTTGTTTTTCTCCAGCACATCAACCAGCGCCTTGGGCGTCAGACGTTGTGGGTCAAGATTACCGTGCACGTAGGCAAACGCCCCGGCGACAGCGGCAACGACCACGGCAATCGCCGTCAGGCGCAACACTGTGCTCGCGGCACTCAAGGGCGGGCGCGGCGGCCTGCCCGGCGGTGAAGTGCGATCAACCATGAATAACTCCAGGGCCATCGGCCACAAGTAGGAAGAATCAGCAAGACGCACCCTATCGGGATTTATTCCATGGCCCGGTATTTATTTTTCCGAACGTGGAATAACCTCGAACGGCAGACGTCTCCCTAGTCCACAGCGTAGTGACTAGCAGAAATTCATGAGCGAATTCGACGAACAGTTGAGAGAAATCATTCCCAGATTGCGCCGCTTTGCCGTGTCACTGACCCGCAACAGCAGCAGCGCCGACGATCTGGTGCAGGCCAGCCTCGAGCGGGCCCTGTCCGGCTGGGGCGCAAAACGCGCCGAGGGTGACGTGCGCGCATGGCTGTTCGCGATCCTCTATCGACAGTTTCTCGACGCCCATCGGCGCTCACGCCGTTATGCGCGAATGCTCGAATTCTTCACTGGTCGCGACGATGCCGAGCCCTCGACCGAACGCACAGTCATCGCCCAATCCACCTTGCGAGCCTTCGATCATCTGCCCACCGAGCAACGCGCTTTGTTGCTGATGGTCTCGGTCGAAGGCCTGAGCTACAAGGAAGTCGCCGAAATCCTTAACGTCCCCACCGGCACCGTGATGTCGCGCCTGTCCCGCGCCCGCCAGGCCCTGCGCCAGCTCAGCGACGGCGAAATCAGCAGCCCTTCTTTGCGGATACTCAAATGATCAGCATGCCTCCCAGTGAGCGTGACCTGCACGCTTACGTCGACCATCAACTCAACGAGGCCGACCGACGGATACTCGACGCCTGGCTGGTCAATCATCCGGAAGAGGCGGCGCAGGTTCGCGCCTGGCAGCACGACGCCCAGCTACTGCGCGCGGCACTCGGTGGTGCATTGCAGCAACCGGCCAATCCGGCGCTTGAACCGGCGCTGATCCGCCAGCGTCTCAAGCGTCAGTCGCGACGTCATCTGGCCAGCGCGGCGGTGTTGCTGATCGCGGTCGGCATCGGCGGTTTCAGTGGCTGGCAGGTGCGGGAAATGACCCTCGTGCGCTCTTCCACGCTACCGATGACCGATGCCTTGCAGGCCTATCGATTGATTGCCCAGCAGGGAATTCTGCCGGCGGACTACAACGTTGCCAGTGACGGCGACATGCAGCATTGGCTCGACCGCTATTTCACCCGGGCCAGTCGCTTGCCGGATCTGAAATCCGCCGGCTTCGAGCCGGTCAGCGGTCGTCTGCTCAGCACCGATGAAGGCCCGGCGGCGATGGTGGTGTATGAGGATCGCAGCGGCCACAAGATCAGTTTCTACGTGCGACCACCGGGACCTGAAAACACCTTCCTGCCACGCGGCAGCCGCAGCGACGGCGATCTGCAGGCCGATTACTGGTCCGGTGGCGGATACAACTATGCGCTGGTCAGCCCGACGGACTCGCCGGCGGCGCAGGTGCTCAAGCAATCTCAACCTTTCTGAATCTACTGCATACCCCT
>NZ_JANLOG010000071.1:0-14959 GCF_025466205.1 Pseudomonas sp. 13B_3.2_Bac1 | reverse complement strand
CCCCGCGAAGGCGGTTTTGAAGGCTTACAGGTCTTTCAGAATGTCGGCCATGTCATCCGCATGCTCTTCTTCCTGCGCCAGGATGTCTTCGAAGATGCGCCGGGTGGTCGGGTCTTTCTCACCGATGTACTGGATGATTTCGCGGTAGCTGTCGATGGCGATCCGTTCGGCGACGAGGTCTTCGTAGACCATTTCCTTCAGGGTGTTCCCTGCCACGTACTGGGCGTGGGACATTTTCGACAGCAGGTCCGGATTGAATTCCGGCTCGCCGCCCAGTTGCACGATGCGCTCGGCCAGACGGTCGGCGTGTTGTGCTTCCTGAGTCGCGTGTTCGAGGAATTCGTCGGCGGCCACGTTGGCTTTCAGACCGTTGGCCATGAAGTAGTGACGCTTGTAGCGCAGCACGCAGACCAGTTCGGTGGCCAGCGATTCATTGAGCAAGCGCAGCACCTCTTCACGGTTGGCGCTGTAGCTTTCGGTTACCGCGCCGTTCTCGACGTGTTGCCGCGCACGTTCGCGCAGGGTTTTGACATCTGACAAGTGCAGGTCGTCGCTCATATTGATCTCCAGGAGGCTAATCCAATGGCGCCACGCTCTACAGGCGTGATCGTTTACCCAAGTTGTGAGTCCTGCGCGATGCAAAAAGTTTTATGGGATTTCGTGCGACCTTGGCGTCAGCCCCAGACCTTGCGTGGCAATCGCCGCTTGCGGGGTGTAATGCTCTTCATCGCTTGCGGTCGGTTGGACTGATTGTGGCGGGGGGAGTGGGCCTGAAGTAGGCTGAAGGTGGCGTTGTCATCATCAAGGAGGAGGCTTGGCGGGCGTTTTGCACGTTTGGCATCCACTTACGACCACAAGGATGTTTGCCCATGTCACACGCTACGGCGACACGTTATCCACTGGTGCTGGTCCCGGGCATGCTCGGGTTTATCCGGCTGGTGCTGTATCCGTACTGGTACGGAATCATCAAGGCGTTGCGCCGTGGCGGGGCGACGGTGATTGCGGTGCAGGTGTCGCCGCTCAACTCCACCGAGGTGCGCGGCGAGCAACTGCTGGCGCGCATCGACGAGATTCTGCGCGAGACCGGCGCCGCGAGGGTCAATCTCTTCGGGCATAGTCAGGGATCATTGACGGCACGTTATGCCGCCGCCAAACGGCCGGATCTGGTGGCTTCGGTGACGTCCGTGGCCGGGCCTAATCACGGCTCGGAGCTGGCCGACTATCTGCAGAAACACTACCCGGCGAACACTGCCAAGGGCCGCCTGCTTGAGGTGCTGCTGCGTGTTGTCGGCTGGTTGATGGCGCTGCTGGAAACCGGTTACCACGGGCCGAAACTGCCGGTGGACATCCACGCCTCGCATCAATCGCTGACCAGTGCAGGCGTGGCGCTGTTCAATCAGCGTTATCCACAGGGCCTGCCCGAGACATGGGGCGGTCACGGGCCGGAAGAGGTCAACGGCGTGCGTTATTACTCGTGGTCGGGGACGTTGCAGCCGGGCAAGACCGATCGTGGCGGCAATCTGTTTGACGGCACCAATCGCAGCTGTCGCCTGTTTGCGAAAACCTTCGTGCGTGAGCCGGGGCAGTGTGACGGGATGGTCGGACGCTACAGCTCGCACCTCGGCACGGTGATTGGCGACGACTATCCGCTGGATCACTTCGACATCGTCAACCAGTCGCTGGGGCTGGTGGGGAAGGGGGCGGATCCGGTGCGGTTGTTTGTCGAGCATGCGGCGCGACTGAAGGCCGCCGGGGTTTAACCTGCTTTTGTGGCGAGGGAGCTTGCTCCCGCTGGACTGCGCAGCAGGCCCCGGCTTTTAAAAAAGGGGCCGCTTCGCGCCCCATCGGGGATAAACCCCCTCACCACAGGGCCAGATCAGGCAACGCTGATCCGGCGGCCCAATACCGTGGTCCAGCGCTCGGAAAGAATCACCCCACCCAACGTCAACACCCCACCCACCAGGTGATACATCGCCAACTGCTCCTTCAACACCACCGCCGCAATCAGCGCGGTAATCAGCGGCAGCAGGTTAAAGAACAACGTCGTGCGGCTCGGCCCCAGACGCTGCACCGCCTGCATCCACGCCAGCGGCGCGAGCATCGAAGCCAGCAGGCACGCGTACAGCACCAGCGGAATGTTCTGCGCGGTGAAGCCGGTTTTCGGCGAGGCGGCGTACAGCGGAAACAGCACCACAATCGCCACCAGCACCTGCAGGTACAACAACACCAGCGGCGGCAGGCGCAGCTGCCATTTTTTCAGCAGGGTGCTGTAGATCGCGTAGGCCAGGGTGGCAATCAGCATCATCGCGTCACCCAGGTTCACTCCATGTTGCAGCAGCGCGCCGAGGCTGCCGGACGACACCACCACCAGCACGCCGGCGAACGACAGCACCGCGCCGAACAGCGCACCGGCAGTCAGGCGCTGGCCGAGGCTGATGATGGCCATGGCCAGCGACATCAGCGGCATCAGCGACAGGATGATGCCCATGTTGGTCGCCGTGGTCAGCGTCGCGGCGAAGTAGGCGAGGCTTTGATAGACCGCCATCCCGAGCACGCCGAGGATGAAGATCTTGCCCAGGTTCGGGCGGATCTGCGGCCAGTGCGCGATCACCGCTTTGAGCATGAATGGGGTGAACAGCAGTCCGGCGAGCAGCCAGCGGTAGAAACCGATCTCGGCGGGGAAGATCGCCCCGACCGCCAGTTTGTTGATCACGGTATTGCCGGCCCAGATGAAAATCGCCAGCAGCGGAAACGCGTATTGCATGGGTTAAAACCAGAACGTTGATGAACGGTGATTATCGCCTGTCTGGATGCAGCCCTATACTGCGAACCGGACAACCTGCCTCTGCAACCGGACAGCATGAACAGCAAACACATCGATCTGCTGGATTTCAGCGAACTGCCGTCGGCGGTGTACTTCCGCTATGCCGACTTCAACGCCCATGAATACGCCGCGCCGCACCGTCATCCGTGGGGCACGCTGGAGTACGCGGCCCACGGCGTGCTGCACATGGACGTCGACGGCAGCCGCTTCATGTCGCCGCCGCACTATGCGGTGTGGGTGCCGCCGCAGGTCGAGCACAGTTTCTACAGCCACCAACCGGTCAACTACCGCGCGGTGTGCCTCGATCCCAAAGTCTGTGCCGATCTGCCGCCGCGCGCCTGCACCCTGGCGATCAGCGACATCCTCAAGGCGATTCTCAAGGACTTCGCCGCGCGCGACGTGAAGATCCCCGAACTCGACACTGACCAGCGCCTGGCCCAAGTGTTGGTCGATCAACTGCAACAGGCGCCGGTGCATGAGTGTTATCTGCCGTATGCGCGCAACCCCGGGTTGCTGGCGATTCTCGATGCATTACAGGCTGATCCGGGGAATAACCAGCCACTGGCGCACTGGGCGGCGCAGGTACACGTCAGCGAGCGCACGCTGGCCCGGCAGTTCGTGCGCGAACTGGGGATGAGTTTCGGCGAATGGCGCCAGCGCCTGCGCTATCTGGCAGCCATCGAGGCGCTGGAAAGTACCCGCAGCGTGCAGGAAATCGCCTTCGACCTCGGCTACAGCAGCGGCTCGGCCTTCATCGCCATGTTTGCCCGTCAGGCCGGGTGTACGCCGGAGCAATACCGACGCAGCCATCTGGAGGGCAGGAAGGTGTAACAAGATTTGGCTACACTCCAGCAGAGGCCGCATCCATCGATGCGGCGACAAGGAGAAAACTCCATGAAGATGTTGCGTGTCCCTTTGTTGATGATCGGTCTGCTCCTGTGTTCCCAGGGTTTCGCCGCCACGGCGCAACAGAACAAAATGACCACCTGCAATGCTGACGCTACCGCCAAGAGCCTCAAGGGCGACGAGCGCAAGACTTTCATGAGCACCTGCCTCAAGGCAGCACCGGCCGCCAATGACGCCAAGGTGCTGACCCCGCAGCAGGAAAAAATGAAGACCTGCAACGCCGATGCGAAAACCAAGGCCCTGACCGGCGATGCGCGCAAGACCTTCATGAGTGATTGCCTGAAGAAAAAGTAAGCACTTGAGTCTTGTGGTGAGCGGGCTGGCCTCTTCGCGAGCAAGCTCGCTCCCACAGAAGTGCGCAATCCAATGTGGGAGCGAGCTTGCTCGCGAAGAAACCGGTCTTGGCACCGCCAATCTCAAGCACCGCATATACCTAGTGCTCTCCCCGGATCGCTGGCAGACTGCCAATCCTTTTACGCCGTTCGTTTTGAGGCTGTATGCCAACGTTTTCTGAGCGTCATGTTGTGTTTTGGGTCAGCTGCATCATCATTTGCGGCGGTTTGTTGCTGGCATTGCCATTGCGCTTGTTGCCCAGCCTGCTGGCCGGTTTGCTGGTGTTCGAGCTGGTCAACATGCTCACCCCGCAACTGCAGCGGCTGATCGAAGGGCGGCGCGCGCGCTGGCTGGCGGTGGCGCTGCTGGGCACTTTGGTGGTCAGCGTGCTGGCGTTGATCTTTGCCGGCGCCATCAGTTTCCTGCTGCACGAAGCGGAAAACCCGGGCGCCTCGCTCGACAAATTCATGGGCGTGGTCGACCGCGCGCGCGGGCAACTGCCACCGTTTCTCGATGCTTACCTGCCGGCCAGTGCTGCGGAGTTTCGCGTGGCCATCGGCGAATGGGCGAGCAAACACCTGGCCGAGCTGCAACTGGTGGGCAAGGACGCGGCGCACATGTTCGTCACCTTGCTGATCGGCATGGTCCTCGGCGCGATCATTGCTCTGCAGCGAGTGCCGGACCTGACCAAACGCAAACCGCTGGCCGCCGCCCTGTTCGACCGTCTGCACCTGGTGGTTCAAGCCTTTCGCAACATCGTCTTCGCGCAGATAAAGATTTCCCTGCTGAACACCCTCTTCACCGCGATCTTCCTCGCGGTGATTCTGCCGCTGTTCGGCATCAAGCTGCCGCTGACCAAGACTCTGATCGTCCTGACGTTCCTGCTCGGCCTGCTGCCGGTGATCGGCAATCTGATGTCGAACACGCTGATCACCATCGTCGGTCTGTCGCTGTCGATCTGGGTGGCGGTGGCGGCGCTGGGCTATCTGATTTTTATCCACAAGCTCGAATACTTCCTCAACGCGCGCATCGTCGGCGGGCAGATCAGTGCCAAGTCGTGGGAGTTGCTGCTGGCGATGCTGGTGTTCGAAGCCGCGTTCGGCCTGCCGGGAGTGGTGGCGGGGCCGATTTATTACGCGTATCTGAAGAGTGAGTTGAAGCTGGGCGGGATGGTGTAACCGATGGATCTGTGTTGCCTGATCTGGCGCCTTCGCGAGCAAGCTCGCTCCCACACTGGATTGCATTTCAACTGAAGGAATGCGGTCAAATGTGGGAGCGAGCTTGCTCGCGAAAGGCGCAACGCCGATTTCAGGTCAGTTCATGGCGCCATAGCGTTTACGGGCTTCAATCGCCAGACCGCTGCCAATGCTGCCAAAGATATTGCCTTCAACATGACGCGCATTCGGCAGCATCGCCGAGACGCTGTTGCGCAGCGCCGGAATGCCGCTGGAACCGCCGGTGAAGAACACCGTATCGACCTGAGCGACCGACACGTTGGCATCGTTCAACAGCTGCGTAACGCTGCCGCGCACGCGCTCGAGCAAGGCGTCGATCGACGATTCGAACAGGGCGCGGCTCAGTTCCACGCTCAGGCCCGGCTCGATCCGGTCCAGCGGCACGTGGCGGCTGTCGGCGTGGGTCAGCTGGATCTTGGTTTCTTCGACTTCCATTGCCAGCCAGTGCCCGGCGCGCTGTTCGATCAGCTTGAACAGACGGTCGATGCCGCCGGTGTCTTCGATGTCGTAACGCATGCTGCCCAGCGCCAGGGTGGATTTCTGCGAGTACACCGAGTTGATGGTGTGCCAGGTCGCCAGGTTCATGTGGTGACTGGTCGGCATATAGGCGCCGCTCTTCATCCGGCTGCCGTAGCCGAACAGTGGCATCAGGCCTTGCAGGCTCAGCTGTTTGTCGAAATCGGTCCCGCCGATGTGCACGCCGCCGGTGGCGAGGATGTCATCGTGACGGTTGTCCATGCCGCGACGCTCGGGCGACAGGCGCACCAGCGAGAAGTCGGACGTACCACCGCCGATGTCGACGATCAGCACCAGCTCTTCTTTCTCGATGGTCGACTCGTAGTCGAATGCCGCAGCGATCGGTTCGTACTGGAACGACACGTCCTTGAAACCGAGCTTGCGCGCCACTTCGACCAGGGTGTCTTCGGCTTCCTGGTCGGCCAGCGGGTCGTCATCGACGAAAAATACCGGACGGCCCAGCACCACCTGCTCGAACTCCCGACCGGCGGCCGTTTCGGCGCGGCTCTTGAGCTGGCCGATGAACAGCCCCAACAGATCCTTGAACGGCATCGCCGTGCCGAGGACGCTGGTGTCGTGCTTGATCAGTTTGGAACCGAGCAGGCTCTTGAGCGAGCGCATCAGCCGGCCTTCGTAGCCTTCCAGGTACTCGTGCAGGGCCAGACGACCGTAAACCGGACGGCGCTCTTCGATGTTGAAGAAGACCACCGACGGCAGGGTGATCTTGTCGTCTTCCAGCGCGATCATCGTTTCCATGCCGGGGCGCAGCCAGCCGACGGTGGAGTTGGAGGTGCCGAAGTCGATACCGCAGGCACGGGCTGGAGAGGCGTTGTTCATGTCTTTCGGGTTCCGGTCAAAAAACGGCCGCGCAGTGTATGTCAGTGCGCGACAGATTCGAAGGCCGGTCATCTGCTATTTCGCGACTAAGCTTCTTGAAAGTCGCAGCTTCGCCCCAAACTTGCTGGCATGGGCCGGCAGACATACCGGCGGTCGCAAGAACCGTCGTCCACTGCCGATAAACTTCTGCTGCGCCACCCGGTCACAAACTTGAGATCGGTCAACCCGGCACGCGCGAATGAGCGCATGCTGGCCTCGGCGCGAAATCGATAACGGATGGTGATTCCTTCGATGGACTTCAAAGACTATTACAAGATACTCGGCGTGGAGCCGACAGCGGACGACAAGGCAATCAAGGCTGCCTATCGCAAGCTGGCGCGCAAATACCACCCCGATGTCAGCAAGGAAAAAGACGCCGAGGCCAAGTTCAAGGACGCCTCGGAAGCCTATGAAGCGCTGAAAAGCGCCGACAAACGCGCCGAATACGACGAACTGCGCCGTTATGGCCAGCACGGTCAGCCGTTCCAGGGCCCGCCGGGCTGGCAGAGCCGTGGCGGCTTTGGCGGCGGCGGTGGCGACACCGGCGACTTCTCGGACTTCTTCAGTTCGATCTTCGGCAATCGCGGCCCCGGTTTCGGTGGCGGCGAGGGTCGGCAATCACGCAGTGCAGGGCGCCGAGGGCAAGACGTGGAAATGGAACTGCCGATCTTCCTCGAGGAAACGCTCTCGAATGAATCGAAGAAGGTCACCTTTCAGGTGCCGCAATACAACGCCAACGGCCAGCACGTCAGCAACACCAGCAAGAGCCTGAACGTGAAGATCCCGGCGGGCGTGAGCGACGGCGAGCGCATCCGCCTCAAGGGGCAGGGCGCACCGGGCATCGGTGGCGGGGCCAATGGTGATCTGTACCTGACCATTCGCTTTGCGCCGCACCCGAAATTCGATGTCGAAGGCGAAAACCTGATCATCACCCTGCCATTGGCACCGTGGGAGCTGGCGCTGGGCGCTGAAGTGGCGGTGCCGACCCTGACCGGCAAGATCAACCTCAAGGTTCCGGCCGGCAGCCAGAACGGCCAGCGTATGCGCGCCAAGGGTCATGGCTTGAAAAACAAGGCCGGTGAGCGCGGTTATCTGTTCGTGCAGCTCAAGGCCGTGATGCCGAAGGCCTCCGACGACGAGGTCAAGGCGCTGTGGCAGGAACTGGCGAAGAAAGCCGCGTTCAATCCACGCGAGAACTTCTGAATTCGACGACGGAGTAGCCCATCATGAGCAGCCCCCTGATCGTTCAACTGGACATGGCAGAATTCTGTGAGGCGGCCGATCTGTCGGACGTCTACGTGATCGAAATCGTCGAACACGGCATCCTCGAACCTCAGGGCGCGCAGCCCCGGGAATGGCGGTTCACCGACTACGAGTTGAGCCTGGCCAAGCGCGCCGCGAAGTTGCGGCGCGAGCTGGAGCTGGAGTGGGAGGGCGTCGCGCTGGCACTGAATCTGCTGGAGGAGGTGCATGAGTTGCGGGCGGAGAACCGGATGCTCAGGCAGCGCTTGGGGCGCCTGGTGGTCGAATAGTTTTACCGTTGGTTCTTTAGTGTCTTTGCCGGCCCCTTCGCGAGCAAGCCCGCTCCCACATTTGACTGCTTTTCAACTGGAGAACCGCGGTCGAATGTGGGAGCGGGCTTGCTCGCGAAGAACGATTACGCGGTAAGCCTGCTTAAACCTTTCTCGGCAACACCACACTGAACAACGTCCCGTCAGCCGCGCTCGAGCTGACTTCGATCGTCCCGCCATGGGCGGTTACCACTTCCTTGACGATAAACAAGCCCAACCCGAGGCTGGTCGACGGCTGCCCGAGTTCTTCGTCGGCGCTGCGCACCAGCGGGTCGAAAATCGTGCCAATGGCCTCCTCGGAAATCGGCGTGCCGTAGTTGTGCACCGACAGGCACACGTTGTCGCCCTCGCCACGCAGGTTGAGGGTCACGTCGCGCTGGCTGGTGCCGTGCTGCAAGGCGTTGCCGATCAGGTTTTGCAGTAACTGGTCGATTCGCCCGGCGTCCCACACCCCGCTGGTATCGCCGTGCACCGTGAGCTTGGGATCGGATAGCGGATTACCGGCGCAGGCTTCGGCAATCGCCGCTCGCGCTGCAACGGCCAGATCCATCGGTGCCGGCTCGATCGGCAGGCTACGGCCCAGCCGACTGCGCACCAGTTCCAGCAGATCGCTGACCATCGTCGCCATGTGCCGCGCACCTCGCTTGATGTGCTGGGCGCAGGCCAGGGCATCGCCCTCAAGGCTGGATTTGCGCAGCAGCAGTTCGGTGGACATGCTCACCGCTTGCAGCGGCGCACGCAGGTCATGGCCGAGGATGGCGAGGAAAATGTCTCGCGAGCGATTGACCTGCTCGGCGTAGGCCGCAGTGGATTCGGCGAGGGCTTCATCGATCGCTTCGTTGAAGCGGATCATGTCCTGGAAATAGGTCATGTCCGGTGAGTCGAGGCTGCGCACCCAGCGGCGGATCACACAGGCACGCAAATGGCGGAATTCGCTGGTCATCTGCACCAGATCGAAACCGACGGTGTGGCGCAGCTCGCCATGGCTGGCGCCGGCTTCGTCCAGGCTCGGGGTCTTTTCCGGGCCTTCGCCCTTGGCTTTGGCAGCCTGTTCGGCGGCGCTTTGCGGTTTGTTCATGTCACGGGCGGCAGCCCGCAGAATCTCGCTGGCGTGATCGCGCAGCGCAGTGGAATCCAGATAGTCGGCGGCCGGAGTGATGGTCGCGGCGAACTGTTCCCACTCATCGACGATAGGGTCGATATTGGCCACGATGAACTCGGAAAGACGCATGGGCAGTTCCTGAAAATAGGCGGAGCGAATCGAATATTAGTCCCTTTGGCAGGAAATACACGACCGTTTGCACGGTGCTTTTCCAGCACCATGAAAAAGGCCCCGGAACCGTGTGCAAGACACGGCTCCGGGGCCTTGTGCCGTGCGTCAGAACAGGAAGTAGCGCTGGGCCATCGGCAGGGTTTCCGCCGGTTCACACCAGAGCAGCACGCCGTCGGCCTTGACCTGATAGGTTTGCGGATCGACGTCGATGTTCGGCAAGTAATCGTTGTGGATCAGGTCGGTTTTCTGCACGTCGCGGCAGCCTTTGACCACGCCGATTTTCTTCTTCAGGCCCAGTGCCTCGGGCAACCCGGCCTCCTGCGCGGCCTGACTGATGAAAGTCAGGCTGGTGGCGTGCAGCGAGCCGCCGTAGCTGGCGAACATCGGGCGGTAGTGCACCGGTTGCGGGGTGGGAATCGAGGCGTTGGCGTCGCCCATCAGACTGGCGGCGATCGCGCCGCCCTTGAGGATCAGCGTCGGTTTCACACCGAAGAATGCCGGACGCCAGAGCACCAGGTCGGCCCATTTGCCGACTTCGATCGAACCCACTTCATGGCTGATGCCGTGGGTGATCGCCGGGTTGATCGTGTACTTGGCGATGTAGCGCTTGGCGCGGAAGTTGTCGTTGCCTTCGCCGTCCTGGGGCAGCGGGCCGCGCTGCTTTTTCATCTTGTCGGCGGTCTGCCAGGTGCGCGTGATGACTTCGCCGACACGGCCCATGGCCTGGCTGTCGGAGCTGATCATCGAGAACGCGCCGAGGTCGTGGAGGATGTCTTCGGCGGCGATGGTTTCACGGCGGATGCGGCTTTCGGCGAACGCCACGTCCTCGGCGATGCTCGGGTCGAGGTGGTGGCAGACCATCAGCATGTCGAGGTGTTCGTCGATGGTGTTGCGGGTGAACGGCCGGGTCGGGTTGGTCGAGCTCGGCAGCACGTTAGGGAAACCGCAGGCCTTGATGATGTCCGGCGCGTGGCCGCCGCCGGCACCTTCGGTGTGGTAGGTGTGGATGGTGCGGCCCTTGAACGCGCCGAGGGTGGTTTCGACGAAACCCGATTCGTTGAGGGTATCGGTGTGGATCGCCACCTGGACGTCGTACTGGTCGGCGACGCTCAGGCAGTTGTCGATGCTCGCCGGGGTGGTGCCCCAGTCTTCGTGCAACTTGAGGCCGATGGCGCCGGCCTTGACCTGCTCGATCAGCGGCTCCGGCAGGCTGGCGTTGCCCTTGCCGGTGAGGCCGATGTTCATCGGGAACGCGTCGGCGGCCTGGAGCATGCGCGCCAGGTGCCACGGCCCGGAGGTGCAGGTGGTGGCGTTGGTGCCGGTGGCAGGCCCCGTGCCGCCGCCGATCATGGTGGTGACGCCGCTCATCAGCGCTTCTTCGATCTGCTGCGGGCAGATGAAGTGAATGTGCGTGTCGATGCCGCCAGCGGTGAGGATCATGCCTTCACCGGCGATCACCTCGGTGCTGGCGCCGATGGCGATGGTCACGTTGGGCTGCACGTCCGGGTTGCCGGCCTTGCCGATCGCGGCGATACGCCCGTCCTTGAGGCCAACGTCGGCTTTGACGATGCCCCAGTGGTCGATGATCAGCGCGTTGGTGATCAGGGTGTCGACCACTTCGGCGGCGAGCAACTGGCTCTGGCCCTGACCGTCGCGGATGACTTTGCCGCCGCCGAATTTCACTTCTTCGCCGTAGGTGGTGAAGTCCTTTTCGACCTCGACCCACAACTCGGTGTCCGCCAGGCGCACCTTGTCGCCGACGGTGGGGCCGAACATGTCGGCGTAGGCTTGTCTGGAAATCTTCATGTGTTCGCCTTGGAATTCAATGGTCTTTGAGGCTGTTCGCTGCGCTCACAGATTCGCGAGCAAGCCCGCTCCCACAATTGACCGCCTTTCAACTGAAGGAACGCGGTCGAATGTGGGAGCGGGCTTGCTCGCGAAGGGGCCAGAGCAGACACCGCATTACTTAGAGATCACCCATGACCCGCCCGGCAAAGCCGAACACCCGGCGATGCCCGGCGTACTCCACCAGCTCGACCTCGCGGCTCTGCCCCGGCTCGAAGCGCACCGCCGTGCCGGCCGGAATATTCAGGCGCATGCCACGGCTGGCGGCGCGGTCGAAGGTCAGCGCGTCGTTGGTTTCGAAAAAGTGATAGTGCGAGCCGACCTGGATCGGCCGGTCGCCGCTGTTGGCGACTTTCAGGCTGAGGGTGCGGCGGCCGACATTCAGTTCGATGTCGCCGGGCTGGATCTGGTACTGGCCGGGAATCATGGCCGGGCTCCTTGCAGAATCTTGTAGTAGAGGGCGGTCGGTCGATACGTGCCATGCGGATCGCAGGCGTAATCGGGAATTTCACCGGCTCGGGTGTAACCCAGGGCCTTGTAGAAATCTTCGGCGGGGGAGCCGGCCTCGGTGTCGAGGTAAAGCATGCCGCGCTTGTGCTTGGCCGCTTCAAGTTCCAGCGCATTCATCAATTGCTGGCCGAGGCCACGACGCCGCGCCTGTTCGCGCACCAGCAGTTTCTGCACTTCGGCGCGATTGAGGCCGTTGGCCTTCTGGCACAGGCCCAACTGCACGCTGGCCTGCACCTCTTCATCCTTGACCACCACCCAGAGCAACACGCTGCCCTTGTTCACTTGTTGCTGTACTTCATCGAAATAGGCGCGGGCCTGTGCGGCGTCGAGGTCGGCCATGAAGCCGACGCTGGCGCCATAACCCACGGCGTCGAGCAGCAAGTCGATCAAGCCCTGACGGTAGTGCGCAAAACTTTCAGCATTGACGCGGCGCAGTTGGGCAGCGTTCATCGTTATCACTCCTTGTTGGCGTCAGGCGGCTCCGCGCCAGGATTGAGGGTCAGTTGCATGAAGGTCAGGTCGAGCCAGCGGCCGAACTTGGTGCCGACTTGCGGCATCTGCCCGGTGATGCTGAAACCGGCGCGTTCATGCAGACGAATGGAAGCGGTGTTGCCACTTTCGATGGCGGCGACCATCACATGCTTGTCGCAGGCTTTGGCTCGCTCGATCAGTGCCGTCATCAGTTGCGGGCCAAGACCATTGCCGCGTTGGTCGCTGCGCACGTAAACCGAGTGCTCGACGGTATGGCGGAAACCGTCGAACGGCCGCCAGTCACCAAATGAAGCGTAGCCGAGCACGCTGTTGTCGGCGTCGACGATCACCAGAATCGGATAGGCCTGGGCCTGACGGGCGCTGAACCATGCCTGGCGGTTGCCGAGATCGACCGCCGATTCGTTCCAGATCGCCGTGGTGTTGAGCACCGCGTCGTTGTAGATGTCGCGGATCGCCGGCAAGTCGGCATGCAGGGCATCGCGAATGGAGTAAGTCATGGCGCGGCCTCAGACGATCGGTTGGTGGACGGTGACCAGTTTGGTGCCGTCGGGGAACGTCGCTTCGACCTGAATCTCCGGAATCATTTCCGGGATGCCTTCCATCACTTGCTCGCGGCTCAGCAGGGTGGTGCCGTAGTGCATCAGCTCAGCCACGGTCTGGCCGTCACGGGCACCCTCAAGCAGGGCGGCGGAAATGTAGGCCATGGCTTCCGGGTAGTTGAGCTTCACACCACGGGCCAGTCGGCGCTCGGCGACGAGGCCGGCGGTGAAGATCAACAGCTTGTCTTTTTCGCGTGGGGTCAGGTCCATTGTGGGTATCCATCAGGGCAGATTGAAAAATGTGCACAAATCTCCTGTGGGAGCGGGCTTGCTCGCGAAAGCGGTAGGTCAGCCAGCATCTGTGTGAATGACACATCGCCTTCGCGAGCAAGCCCGCTCCCACAGTTGGATTGCATTTCAGGTGTTCCAGATTCGCGGGGGCTGGGCTTCACGGCCTAGCAGAACCGGGCGTAACAAACGCCATAAATCGATGAGCCAGGCGCGGGCCAGCAGTGCCTCGTTCGCCAGACACCGAGCCACCAACAGGCCGGGCAACTGGGTCAGATCCCCGCGCACTGCATGCCCCAGCGAACGACAGCGCTCCAGCAATTCGGCATCGATTTCACCGGTCACCAGCAGCGTCGCAAACACCGGATGGCCATCCAGGCCGATCGGCGAATCGAGCAAGCCGTCATTGCCGGTGATCCGTTGACGCTCGTGCCAGAGCAATCGTCCGTCGCGGCGGATATCCAGATGCGCTTGAAAGTGTCCGAGGTCGAAGCGCTCGCCACTGGCCGGTCGGCCCAGCGCCACCACGTCCCAGTAGAACAGCCGCGCATCGCCTTCAAGTTCGATCGAGGTGCTGAGTTCGGCCTGGGCGGCGCTGTAGACGATGGTTTCCTGCGGCAGCCACTCCAGCGTCGCACCTGCGGCCACTTTCAAATCGAGTTGCTGATAGGCCGGCCCCGCCGCGCGATACCACTTGGCCGCGCCGGGGCTGGTGATCTGCGCCCAGGCGTCTGCTTCGACGCGGGCGCTGATGTTCAACCGGTCACCCCCGGCGATCCCGCCCGGCGGGTGGACAATGATGTGCTGGCAGACTTCGGGGCCTTCGGCATACAAGTGCTTTTGCACGCGCAACGGGCCGAGGTGTCGGCGCTGAACCGGGCGCGTGCAGTCGCCGAAGCGGGCGTAGGCCAGCTCCAGCTCGGCATGCCAGCTCGGGGTAAACAGGGCAGTGGAAAGCGGTAAATTCATGGTTTGTAATTATCGTTAGGAAGCTACAGATTAAATTGTTACCAGACCTCGTACACCCTCGGCCTCCATATTTTCGCCGCGCCCCTGTTGCACGATCTCGCCCCGGGACATCACCAGGTACTGATCGGCCAGTTCGGCGGCGAAGTCATAGAACTGCTCCACCAGCAAAATCGCCATGTCGCCCCGCGCCGCGAGGGTCTTGATCACCGCGCCGATCTCCTTGATCACCGAGGGCTGGATGCCTTCGGTGGGCTCGTCGAGGATCAGCAAACGCGGACGACTGGCCAGGGCGCGACCGATAGCCAGCTGCTGTTGCTGACCGCCGGACAGGTCACCGCCGCGGCGCTGCTTCATTTGTAGCAGCACCGGGAACAATTCGTAGATGAAACTTGGTACTTCTTTCGCTTCACTGCCGGGAAACCGTGACAGGCCCATCAGCAGATTTTCCTCCACGGTGAGCCGGCCGAAGATTTCCCGGCCCTGTGGCACATAGGCGATGCCGGCGTGTACCCGCTGGTGCGGCTTGAGCGTGGTGACCGCTTTGCCTTCCCAGTTCACCACGCCTTCCTTGGCCGGCAACAGGCCCATCAGGCATTTGAGCAGGGTGGTCTTGCCCACGCCGTTGCGCCCGAGCAGGCAGGTGACTTCGCCGACGTTCACGTCAAAGCTCAGGCCGCGCAGGATGTGGCTACCGCCGTAGTACTGGTGCAGCTTGTCGACTTGCAGCATGTCCAAATTCTCCTCAAATCCCTGTGTAGGAGCTGGGGGGCGGGGGGGGGGGG
>NZ_JANLOG010000106.1:0-15521 GCF_025466205.1 Pseudomonas sp. 13B_3.2_Bac1 | reverse complement strand
AAAAAAACCGCCCGAAGGCGGCTGATTGCAAATTCGTTTACTGATAATCGACATACGGTCCGAGAAAGAATCCGCTCATATCTCCGCTGATTCGGTAGAGGCTTTCTTTGCCGCTTTGCACGTTGGCGGAAATTGTACGAATGGCTGCCCCGCCGCACAGCCCAGAGCCAGCAAGACCCGCTCCGATACTTGGATTGCCTGGAGGCAGGTAAAAGGAGGCGCGCTGACCAGTACCGATTTTCGCGGCCTTTCGGCCATCGACATACACGACGATGTCACAACCAGATCCAACCATTCCCGAGTCACGCACAACCGTTACCTTGCCGCTTTCGCCGGCAGGCTTAATTTGAAATGCGTAAAGCTCATCACGTGGCACCGGATCAGCCTGGCTAACCGGAATGGCAGAGGATGCACACCCCGCCAACAGTGCTACCGCCAACGCTCCAATAAAAATCCGCATACTTGTTCCTTATGAATTTGATCGTCGGCCGATCGGACCTAATAGGCGCCTCAGCGGTTATCGTTGGTCGATCTCAATTTTCTGAGTTGGATCAGGACTGTACTTCTGCCGCTTCAACTGAGGATCACCGGCTGCCAAACAGAAGAAATAGATCTCCGCTTCGCCGCAACCACCATGCAGCGCACATTCACTTGCCTGCATGTGGTCGAGGAGTATTTCACGCCCCTGTGAGGCGCAAAACACGTTCGCCTCCTTCAAGGCTTGGCCTTTCGCAGAGGCAGGTCCGCCGAAAGGCACCCGAGTCGAAATCGTGTAGGTGTCAGGCCCAACCTTTATTGGTCCGCTATCAGAGCAACCCGCCAATAGCGCAAATGCCAACGCTCCTACGATCAATTTCATGCAGGTCACTCCTGTGGAAATAACCCACGATATCACCGGTTTGCGGCTGTACAAATGCTCAGTAACGCCCTTTACCCTCAAAGTAGTAGCTTTCGGCTATCAATTTTGCCGCTCTCAAGGAAAGGACATGGCGAAGCGAGTTTCAAAAGCCGAGAAGGAATTGACTGGATGGGTGTTCATGCTTGCACTCATCGTCGGGGGTCCCTTCTACCTATTCGACAAGATGAACAAGTCCATTGGATGGCAGATTCCCGCTGCGGTGATTGCTGGGATTTTTTTACTCCTGATTATCATTGCTTGGGCCAAAAAACGCGCGCGACTGAAATACTTGAGGGAAAAGTATCAGGATGAACATATCGTTCAAAACATTCTCCAAAAACGAATTTGGACCGGACAATCATCTGAGCAACTGATCGACTCCCTCGGGCAGCCAGCGGCCACCGACCACAAATTTCTCAAAACAAAGACACGAGTCATTTGGAAGTATCGCCATCAGGGCGCAAACAGATACGGCCTGCGCATCACTGTCGAAAATGACCAAGTAACTGGTTGGGACTCGAAATCAGGTTAGCTCTTCGAAACATGCAACGGATTCCCCAGTCCTTTGCCTGCAAGCCCAAGGGCTGGACTTGGGTTATACCAGTCGAAAAACACAAGGATGCTGAAAACATTGAACATCAAAAGGAATGCATCGAAAGTTCTCGCAGTGACGGTGGCGGCGGTCAGTGGCGCCTGCCTTGAAGCGACGACAGATGTTATAAAGAAGAACTTTGAGCCCGCGCTTATCGGCGCTAGAAACGCGTTTGAAGATTGGGCCTACCCCCTACCCTCTAATGCAATGATTGGCATCAATCTCCAATCATTCATGCCTTCCGCGAAAAGTGATGAGCCATGGGCGGAGGCCGTATCCGCTACGATTTCTGGCAAAAGCTGCCTGGAACCAGACGGACACGAAATTGTTCGCGCTTTCGACGAGGCACCCAATGGACACCGTACCAATGCAATCATGATGATTCGCTGTCGGCCGTCAGGACGCGTATCAGTGAGCCTCACTCCGCAAAGCGGCAGCACAGTATTGATATACGATGGGCGTTTCAAAGACGGTGAAAAAGCAACGTTTCCAGGGATTCCAGGAAGCTATTACGCAGGCATCCTGACCATGTACCGGCTGGATTCACTAGTTCCGAAAGGCTCTTGGGAACCGGTTAACAAATGTCAAATCGACAATAGCTGCGACTCCACAGAATTATCCTTCAATTGACGCCTTCACTAGCCGGCATTAGCTCTAGACTGGTGCCCCCTTGGAACTGGTATGTCTGAAACCAACCTTACCTTCAAATGCCTAGGCCACACCAAACGAGATGACGGTTTGATTGGGCGTTACAACCTAGAAGTCACCGATACCCGGAGCGGCAAGACCGCAACGATTTCAGTCGAACCCAGACACCTTGCCTCAGCCCGAAGCATGAAAAGAATCCTTCTGGACCGGTGTATGTTCTACAGAGCAACACGTCAGGAGCATGACCAAATGCTACTGGAGATTCTTGATCCGCACACTGCAGCATTCCGAGAATAGCCCGGCCCGCCGGGCCTTTTTTCACCTGTACGAATCCTCAGTAACGTCCCGCCTCGCGACGATAGTAGCCTCTAGCCTCCACGACATAACCTTTCAAAGGATTACGGATGAATGATCCGAGGCAAGCTCTAGAGAAAATCGAGGAGTTGATAAACGCCGCGCGCGCCACAGATGACCTTTTCAAGCGATATCCGAAGGGATAGAAAGGTCGTCACCGAGTGACGGTGAATAATTTGGAGGCCACCCCCGCCTCTCACACAACCGGGCATCAATTGCTGCAAGGAAGTAAGGTATGACACAGAAGACTTGTTTCGTGGTTATGGCAATTGGCGATCAGGAGTTCGACGGTAAAAAAGTCACTTCATACGAGCTGAAATCTCAGTACGACGGCCTTATTTCAGCAGCCCTACTTGCTGCCAGGCCAGGACTGGAAGTTGTGCGCGCCGACGAGGTCGCGACCTTGGGGTCAGTGTCTGCTGATATTGTCACTCGCATCATGCGTTCCGATTATGTCGTTGTGGACATCACCTATCCAAATCCAAATGTCTACTACGAGCTAGGCCTCAGTCACGCCAGCCGGCCTGGCACCATCATCATAAAAAACAACAACTCTCCAAAGGTGCCGTTTGATATTTCCCACCATCGCTATATCGGATATGACGATACCGGAGCAGGGTTAAAAAGGCTTGCAGAGCAACTTTCCAAGACGTTCGACCAGATCGACCTTAATCCAAGTCGGCCAGATAGCCAATTTCTAGAAACGGCAAAGATTAACAACTTCGAATTTCAGGATTACAAAAAGCCCCCGGAGATCGCTCCCGAGGTCCAAGCGATGCTCACCTTTATAGGTTCTCCAGACCTGCTAGAGCTATTTGCCAAACATCAGCGCGGCGAAGAGTTCGACGAGATAGAACTAATGAGAACTCTGGCCGCAAACCCAACTATGGCTGGGACACTTTTGAGCGCCCTTGAAAAAGCAGGGGTATTCAAATAATGCGACCTGCAAGCCCAAGGACTGGGATTGCGCCAATTTCGGCGCGTTTATGACCTAGGAGGTCAAATGGAACAGCTTTCCCCTTTCGAGCAAGGCGTACTGATGGCGCTGGTATCACTGTCTGCGACCATTCGATCAACACCTGGCTTTGATGGCGCAGCACTCACAAAAGCCGCTCAATACTTTACTGATAACCCTGCGCAAGGCTGCGAGAGCGGTGCGGCGAAAACAGCTTACGAATGGCCGCTGAACATTCTGAAAACAGACCTGGCACAGCTCCAACAAATGCTCAACGCGGACAAGACCCGTAATTAATCTCTAAACTTCCGTTCTTCGTAAGCCGCCAGACCGGTTTGCCGCTGGCGGTTTTTTCTGCTGATTCGATTGCGCTTTTCATCTCTTTCTCCAACGGCTGTGCCGCATCTCATGTGCTTGGTTGTGCATCTTTGTGCCTGAGAATCAGGCGTGTGCGGTCGAGCCATGGCCCGCCGAACACGATGACCTCCGACGGCCTGCCGTACAGGTGGTGCAGCAGAAAAGGGCCGGGGCCGAACGTCGCGGCATTCTCGCCGGGCAATGCTGGATCGGCGCCGAGGAAGATCCCGGCGTGATTCGGGTAAACCGTCCGCCCCACTTCCATCACGATCATGTCGCCGCGCTGCGGCTGGTCGACCCGGTAGAAGCCGGCAGCCTCGTAATTCGCCTCGTACAGGCTGGTGCTGTCCTTGCTTTCCCACCAGCCATCGGCACGCTTGAATGCCTCGAACTCCAGCCCCCACTCGCGCTTGTACCAGTCTGCGCAGACCTGCCAGCAGTCCCAAGCGCCATGGACGAAAGGCCGCTTGAGCAGCGGCACCTCGCCGGCCGGCATGACCGTCCGAAGATCGCCTTCGGGCCAGCTCAGGATGTGCCACGGCAAAGCCGTCGCTTCACACATTGCCAAATCGCGCGGCGAAGGCCTGCTGGTGGCGTCCGGATGCGAATGAACCACACCAATCACCTCGCCGACGTCCTCGGCCGCTGCGTACTCCTCCGGGTCAATTCGAAACTCTTCGCTCGGCTCGGTAGAGACGTTGCGGCACGGGTAGTACTGCTGCTTTCGCCCCACCGCCAGCAAAAGACCGCAGCATTCTTTCGGATACTCGGCCGCCGTGTGCGCCTGGATCGCGCTCAAAATGTGTTTGCGCATGTCAGCTCCGTGCGATCAGGGAAACAGCCGGGAAGCCGCCGAAAGGCTGCGGATTGCCCTCGCCGAAGCGCGGGATACAGCCCTTGCCCAACGTTGCGTCACACTCGTCCAGTTCAGGGTTGTCAGTGACCACGCCATCCTTCGTGACGTACGGGCCGGTGTACCCACAGTTCGGCCCGCGATAACCACCGGTGAGGCACCAGTGACACAGCGTCGTGGCCTGCCGGCCGATCGACTCATTGCCGACGTCGCCCGGGCTGGCCAGCTCCCAACTGACGTTTTCGCCGTCCTCGTTCGTTTTCTGATCGATGTACCAGACCTCGATCGTCTCTTGGGTTGGATCTTCCGTCGGATTGCCGGCCGGGAAGTTCGCCGCGTCCAGGTACGTGCCCAGCGTGTGGCGCATCGTCAGCTTGAACTCGAGCAGATCCTCGAACGCCAGACAGAGCGCGGTGATGCGCCCGTTGACGTTACCGACCGACAACGTAGGCCGGACAGCCGTACCGTCACCGTTCGCCTCGATGCCGTCGATCTGCATCGGCCAGGCGCTGTACTCGTTGACCGGCATCGTTCGATCCGCCGTTGATGGCGACGTTGAACTCGCGGGCCTGCTTCTGTGCGTCGAAGTACGCATAACCCAGAGCGCCGAGGACACCGGCCAGCAAGCCGGCGGGAATCAGTGCCGCGGCCAGGCTCTTGGCAGAGGTGTTCGATCTGGAAGCGCTGATCCATGCCATCGCTGGCGGTCATGCTCCAATCTCGGTTCTGACCGTGGACTGGGAGAAACTCGACGCGATGGTTGCAGCCCAAGGCGACAAGTTCAGCATGGCCGGTGTGAGGCTGGTCAAGGTGGCAGCGTGATCTGCCTCAAGCTTTGGTCGACTGAGTGAACATCCAGCCGAATGCAACCACGCCAATGATGGGTCGTATCAGATCTCCGGCTGAGGCCATGCCGGAAAACACCTGCAGCCCGGTAATGACCATCATCGCCAATGCCGCGAGAATGCCAAATGCTGCGATCCAGCGAAAATACCTTGGAAACATTGCGCAACTCCCTTGTGAAGGGGCGGCATCGTAATCGCATTTAGCCATCACTTCAACCTACGTTATCGAGACGGATCACGGAGTGTTGAAGCTTAAAGTTACTGACCTGGCTGGACTTGCCGGCCAGCGGAATTGAAGAGGTAGGCCATGGCCAAGAGCAACGCGGAACGGTCAGAGAAAGCCGCGGCGAAGAGGAAGAGCCGCGGCGAAGTAGAGGTTCGGTTCCACACCCTGCCCGCTACGCGCCAAGCTCTTGCTGAGCTGATGGCCTGGAGCGGCATCGAGGAACAGGGCGAGGCGATCACGCTGATGATTCACCACCTGCACGGCCTTGGCCCGGGCGGCGCCCTTCCCCTGCTCACCCCGCCGCGACACGACACGAATACGTGATACCCGAAAACGTGTCGCGGAAATTGCACCTTTCCTACGAACGTGAGGCTTCAAAAATCGTTCACGATAAGTAGGACTCAGCGACGACGCCGCACACTTCAATTTGACGCTTAATTTCTCCGACACATTCAACACTTAAACCAAATTCATAATAATTCACAATAATCGCATCCTTATTTGGCTCTAAATATAGTTTTATATTTAAATCGAGCTTCTCAACTGCATGGCGAGTCAAAAATACCGCCTGAACTAAAGCAGGGTGCGGCAGAAGAAGCAAATCCACCCGATCCAACATGGAAAGGGCATTGGCATATGCTGCACAAACCTCTCGGCCGCTGATTGTTCCTTGATTTTTTCTTGGCTCATGCTGTACGAGGCGCAAAATGTGTTCCAGCATTCCGGCAACAGCTAAGCTTTTTGCAAGGTCGCCACGCTTACTTTCAGCCACAGCCCTAACACTCTGCTGCCTAGAAATCCACCAAGCCGCCCATATTGAAACAATTGCTCCAATTGCTTGCACCCAACTTGCTACCTCGCTGCTCCCCAGCTGAAGCGTTTTAACTGCAAGCACCAGTATATAAACGATAAACAGGAATAAGCAGACACTTTGAGCAGAGCACCAAGCTTGGAATAACGATCTAAAAGTGACTTTATGCATCCATTTATCGCCTCGTGAAATCCAAGCGACAAATATATCTGCTCGCAACTTTTATTCCCACCCAATCACGCCAGCCGGCGAGGATCCCCTATGGAAATCGAATACGGCTCGGTCTGCTCCGGCATCGAGGCGGCAACGCTTGCATGGAAGCCACTCGGCATGCGAGCGACCTGGTTCGCCGAGATCGAGGCCTTCCCCAGCGCGATGTTGGCACACCACCACCCGAACACGCCAAACCTCGGCGACATGCGCTCCCACGAACAGCAGATGGATTTGTTCGACCAACCGGCCGATATGCCGTGCGGTTGCTACGACGGCGAATAAAACCCCTCCCCCAACTCAACAGCCTGCCGGTGTAAGGCGGGCGAGGTATTCGTATGTCCGCACTGAACCGCTTCCACGAAACTGCGAGCGATGCGCTGGAGAAGATCAGCGCCAGCCTTCCTGAAAGCGCAAAACTCTGCCTGACCATCTACACCCCAGAGAAACCAGAACTCGACATCGTGCTGCAGGACAAAGGGCTCGATTTGAATGAAGTGGTTTCCACCCTGCGCCGGCGCGGCCTGAGCATCGACGGCGATAACGCCTACAAGCGCGACCTACTGGACTCTGTAGTCGGTGCACTGGCGTTCGGCGCGCAGAACAGCAACCCACCACCGACCGGACACTGGGGCCAGCGCTTCTGGGATATCGGCCGCGAGGAACGCGGACTGCACGAAGAGCTCGTCGCCGCGCTGAAGCTCACCCGCGAGAACCTGCGCGCCTGTCAGGCGACCATCCACTTGGCCGGCTACTTCGATCCCGCCTACGGGAACGACGCTCAAGCCGCAATGGCAGTTGCCGACGCAGCTCTGGCCAAGGCCGGCGCATAACCCATCACCACCTTCTGCCGCCACGCGCGGCATGGAGCAACAACGCCCGCCCCGGGCAGAGGACACCGCTATGCCTGGAGAGCTGCAAGTTCTACAAGCACCAGACCCCGACAAAATCACCGAAAAGCAAATGGCAGAACGCCTCGGCACAACCATGAAAGCCTTGCAGACCCGACGCAGTAGAAACCAGATCCCTGAAGGGGTGTGGAACAAGTTCGGGCACAACATCATGTACAGCATCAGGAGATACGACGAATGGCTCGAAAGCCTTTGGGTTTGCCCGCCGGGCTGGAAATCAGGGGCGACACCATCCGGATCCGTTTTAGTTGGGACGGTAAGCGTCGATCCGAAACACTCGCGCTTCCCACCACGAAAGCGGGCATCAAGGCTGCCACCAGTCTTAGAGATCAAGTAGTCGGGCTGATCAAGCATGGCCTGCTCGACGAAGCGAAATACGCAGAACTGTTCCCCGGGTCGGCATTGTCCGGGGGCAAGGAGGTTTTGTTCGGGGAGTATGCGCAGGCATGGTTGAGCGGAAGGGAAATTGAGGAAGGGACGCACCTCAACTACAAAAGCGCGCTGAACCTGTACTGGATGCCATACCTGGCACTCACTCGCTTGACGGCGATCAGCACGATGCTGCTGCGAAAAATCGTAGGGGAGATTGAGTGGTCGTCGCCAGGCGTGAAACGTAACGCCATCGTCCGACTGAGCACCATTCTGGATGATGCTGTGCGAGAAGAGCTCATCGGGAAGAACCCGGCCGAGCTATTGGACGCGCCGAAGCGCAAGAAGGGTGAGCCTGATCCGTTCACGCTCGAAGAGGCCAACAAGATAATCGCGGAGCTTTACAGCACTGAGCATTGGCCGAGTTCGATTTACGCGGCCTTCTTCGAGTTCGCTTTCTTCACCGGCATGCGGCCGCAGGAGATCATCGCCCTCCGCTGGGATGCTGTGGACAGGGTGAAGCGCCAGGCTCACGTCTGTCGCGCGATCGCCCAGGGCGTGATCAAGGAGCGCACCAAGACGAAGAAAAATCGGTATGTGCTGCTCAATGATCGCGCACTGCACGCTCTGGCGTTTGCTGAGCAGTACGCGGAGCGCCGGAAGGCTGGCACCGGGGCGATCAAGGATTTCCCCTACGTGTTCCCTCCTTCCAAGATGAGCCAGCACGTCAGGCAAACCTCGGACCTGCATAAACAATGGGGGCCGGCACTGGAAAGGCTGAAGGTTCGTTATCGGCCGCCGTACAACTGCCGTCATACTTATGCGACAATATGCATAATGTCTGGCATGAATCCCGCCTTTATTGCCCAACAGCTTGGACACAGCGTCCAAATGCTGCTCTCGACCTATGCCCGCTGGCTGAATTCCAGCGGTGACTGGGGCGAGATGGAAAAGCTCCAAAATGCCCCAGGAATGGCCCAAGCGCCAAATGTGCGGCTCGCAACCCATTGATAGGTAAAGTAATTGATCTCCACAGCAAATATCACGATGCAGTTCGGCGCCAAGCCGCTCTTCGAAAACGTTTCGGTCAAATTCGGCGCGGGTAACCGCTACGGTCTGATCGGCGCCAACGGTTGCGGCAAGTCGACCTTCATGAAAATCCTCGGTGGCGACCTCGACCCGTCCGGCGGTCAGGTCATGCTCGAGCCGAACGTGCGCCTGGGTAAATTGCGCCAGGACCAGTTCGCCTACGAAGAATTCACCGTGATTGACACCGTGATCATGGGTCACGAAGAGCTGTGGAAGGTCAAGGCCGAACGCGACCGCATCTACTCGCTGGCAGAAATGTCGGAAGAAGACGGCATGGCCGTGGCCGAGCTGGAAACCGAGTTCGCCGAGATGGATGGCTACACCGCCGAATCCCGCGCGGGTGAACTGTTGCTGGGTCTGGGTATTCCGCTGGAACAGCATTTCGGCCCGATGAGCGAAGTCTCGCCAGGCTGGAAACTCCGCGTATTGCTGGCTCAGGCGCTGTTCTCCGATCCGGAAGTGCTGTTGCTCGACGAACCCACCAACCACCTGGACATCAACACCATTCGCTGGCTGGAAAACGTTCTGACTCAGCGTAACAGCCTGATGATCATCATCTCTCACGACCGTCACTTCCTGAACAGCGTGTGCACCCACATGGCTGACCTGGATTACGGCGAATTGCGCCTGTTCCCGGGCAACTACGACGAGTACATGACCGTGGCGACCCAGTCCCGCGAGCAACTGCTGTCGGACAACGCCAAGAAGAAAGCGCAGATTTCCGAGCTGCAATCGTTCGTCAGCCGCTTCTCGGCCAACGCCTCGAAAGCCAAACAGGCCACTTCCCGTGCCAAGGCGATCGACAAGATCCAGCTGGCCGAGGTCAAGCCTTCCAGCCGCGTGAGCCCGTTCATCCGCTTCGAGCAGAACAAAAAGCTGCACCGTCAGGCCGTCATGGTCGAAAAGATGGCCAAAGGTTTCGACGGCAAGCCACTGTTCAAAGACTTCAGCTTCCAGGTTGAAGCGGGCGAGCGCGTAGCGATCATCGGTCCGAACGGCATCGGCAAGACTACCCTGCTGCGCACCCTGGTCAACGAACTGACCCCGGATGCCGGTAGCGTCAAGTGGACCGACGCCGCGGAACTGGGCTACTACGCTCAGGACCACGCGCACGACTTTGAAGACGACGTCACGCTGTTCGACTGGATGGGTCAGTGGACGCAGGGCGAGCAGATGATTCGCGGTACCTTGGGCCGCATGCTGTTCTCCAACGATGAGATCCTCAAGTCGGTCAAAGTGATTTCCGGTGGTGAGCAAGGTCGCATGCTGTTCGGCAAGCTGATCCTGCAAAAACCGAACGTGCTGATCATGGACGAACCGACCAACCACCTGGACATGGAATCGATCGAGGCGCTGAACCTGGCGCTGGAAAACTACCCGGGCACGCTGATTTTCGTCAGCCACGACCGTGAGTTCGTATCGTCCCTGGCCACGCGCATCATCGAGTTGAGTCCGAATGGCGTGACCGACTTCAGCGGCACCTACGATGACTACCTGCGTAGTCAGGGTGTGGTGTTCTAAGAGCAGCTTCGAGTGTTGAGTTGCTAGCTTCAAGCTAAGGCCCTGTCCATGTGACGGGGCTTTTTGCATTCCAGAGCCAGTATTCATGTGGGTACCGACACCATCGCGAGCAGGCTCACGCCTACAGGGGGGACGCATTTCAACTGTAGGAGTGAGCCCGCTCGCGATGAGGGCATCAGCAACGCATCACTCCCGGACCAGGAAAAATAGTTAGCCTGCTTCCTTTTATTTCAACGCCAAGCCATGATGCCGACTCTCCCACCGCCGCCCGCGAACGAGTTCACATGTCTGCGCAGCAACAGCCTCCGCAAAGCTCCCTGACGATCACCCTGCAGATCGTCTCCATCGTTTTCTACACCTTTGTCGCCTTCCTGTGCATCGGCCTGCCAATCGCGGTGTTGCCCGGTTATGTGCATGAACAATTGGGGTTCAGCGCGATCGTTGCCGGTCTGGTGATCGGCTCGCAGTATCTGGCCACCCTGCTCAGTCGGCCGATGGCCGGGCGCATGTCGGATACGCTGGGCACCAAACGGGCGATTGTCTATGGCTTGTGCGGGATTGTCCTCAGCGGGCTGCTGACGCTGATTTCGACGCTGTTGCAGGATTTTCCGTTGCCGAGCCTGATGATTCTGATCGTCGGGCGCCTGCTGCTCGGCGTGGCACAGGGCTTGATCGGGGTCGGCACCATCAGTTGGTGCATGGGCCAGGTCGGGGTCGAACACACGGCAAGATCAATCGGCTGGAACGGCATTGCCTCCTACGGCGCGATCGCCATTGGCGCGCCACTGGGCGTGGTCATGGTCGCCGACTACGGCTTTGCCAGCCTGGGCATCGCCCTTTCGGGATTGGCTGCGGGCGCTTTGGTATTGATCCGCAATAAACCTTCGGTGCCAGTGGTGCGCGGCGAACGGCTGCCTTTTTGGGCAGTCTTCGGGCGGATTGCACCGTATGGGGCCAGCTTGAGCCTGGCGTCCATCGGTTACGGCACGCTGACCACCTTCATTACTCTTTATTACCTCAACCGTGGCTGGAGCGGCGCCGCGTATTGCCTGACGGTCTTCGGCGTGTGCTTCATCGTGTCGCGCTTGCTGTTCATTTCGGCGATCAGCCGCTTTGGCGGCTTCAATTCGGCCATTGCCTGCATGAGCATCGAAACCGTTGGGCTGGTGCTGCTGTGGCTGGCGCCGTCTACCGCGTTTGCCTTGATCGGCGCGGGACTCGCCGGATTTGGTTTGTCGCTGGTGTATCCGGCGCTGGGGGTCGAGGCGATCAAGCAGGTGCCCAGTTCCAGCCGTGGCTCGGGGTTGGGGGCCTATGCGGTGTTCTTTGATCTGGCGCTGGCGATTGCCGGGCCGTTGATGGGCGCGGTGGCGTTGAATCTGGGCTATGCGTGGATATTTTTCAGTGCGGCGCTGTTGTCGGTGATCGGGCTGGGATTGACCTTGCTGCTCAAACGCCGGGCGATGAACTGAACCTTCGTACAAATCACTGTGGGAGTTGCGTCTTTTATTGATCCGCGGTCTGCATCCCCGCCCGGCTCGGCTTGCCCAGCGTCCGCGAGAAGAACTGCCCGGCTTCGGAGATCAGGTTGCGGTGGATGTCTTCGCGATCCACGCCGTCAGCATCGGTGCACAGCGCCGGCATCGCACGAATCTGCTCTTCATTGCACGGCGCCATGAACACGAAGTGCCCTGCCCCGGCCAGTAATTTGAAGTCCGGTGCGGTTGGCAGTTTGCGCGCCAGTGCAGCGGCGTTTTTATCGAAGGCCACCAATTTGTCGCCATCACCGCTATAAAGCAGCACTGGCACATGCACATCCGCGAGGGTGTGACGGCCGAACTTCAGGCTCAGCGGCGCCATCAGGAGCAAGGCATGCACCCGGGGGTCGGCCACTGGCTGCAAATCGTCACGGTCGACGATCAGTTCGCCCTGAGTGTTGCAGGCATCGCGGTCGTCCGGGCGCTCCTGGCAATAACGGCGCAAGCGGTCCAGATCAGGCTGCGCACCAGAAAGGATCAACGCAGTCTCGCCACCGGCCGAGTAGCCAATCACCCCGACCTGATCGGCGTTGACGAACGGCGAGAGCATCGGGTCGCCGAGCGTCGCGGTGATCGCTTCGGAAATCTGGATCGGCCGCCCGTACAGATTGCTCAGGGTGCCGAGGCGGCTGTGGTCTTTGGAGTTGTCACCGGGATGAATCACCGCGACCACCACAAACCCCTTGCGCGCCAGCGAGGTGGCGAGGTCATGCAGCGCAATGGGCGTGCCGGTGTTGCCGTGGGACAGCATCAGCATCGGAAAGCGGCCGATGGCAACCTTGGTGTCGGCGCCGGCCTCGACGGTGTAGCCCTCAAGCAGGCTGGTGTGTTCGCGGTCGCTGGAGGGATAGAAGGCGATGGCACGCATCGGTTGCAGATCCAGCGGATCGAGGAACGTCATCTCGTGATAACCGACGCTCCAGACAGGGTGTCGCCCGGGCGCGGCATGCACTGAACCGAGGCTGCCGAGCAGGCAAATCAGTAACGCTGCACAAAGACGCATCATGGGATGGCCCACCCTGTGTTACTCAATCGAAAGATCCTTTGTGTTCCGACACGCCCGCAACCCTGTGGTTCGGTAATCCGGCGCGGCGGTGCACTCAGACGTTGATCGTTTGACTGCATAACCCGGGCCAGATTATGCAACAGTCAGAAACAAAAAACTCCGCATCTGGCCCTTGCAGAACCAGAATACAGAGTTTTTTGAGGGGCTACCTGAACGGCAGCTGGTCTTTACGTAATGCTTACGCAGCGGCGAACAGTTGTTCGCTGATCTTCGCCTGAGCGGCGCTCATCGCGTTGTTGCGCACTTCATCACCGTAAGCCAGGCCTTCGGCGCGGACGATTTCGATGTCGGTGATGCCGAGGAAGCCCAGGACCAGTTTCAGATACTCTTCGTGAGCGATACCGCTGGCCTGACCGGCATGGATGCCGCCGGAGGTGGAGACGATGATTACTTTCTTGCCACCGCACAGGCCTTCCGGGCCGGCTTCGGTGTAACGGAAAGTCTGGCCGGCAACGGCAACGCGATCGATCCAGGCCTTGAGTTGGGTCGGCACGGTGAAGTTGTACATCGGCGCGGCGATGACGATGGCGTCGGCGGCGATGAATTCGGCCAGAGTCGAAGCGCTCAGCTCGGCTTCGTGCTGTTGCGCGGCGTCGCGCAGTTCAGCGGTAGTGCCAGCGGCTACCAAAGTGGTCGACGAGAAGTGACTGATGGCGTCTGCGGCCAGGTCGCGGTAGGTCACCACGGCGGTTGGCTCGGCGGCTTGCCAGGCTTTGACGACTTGGCTGCTCAACTGACGGGAAGCCGAGTTGTCGCCCAGAATGCTCGAATCGATGTGCAGCAGTTTCATGTGGGATCTCCTGGAAAGAATCGCCGACGGCGACGGAATGGAGACAATCCTACGGAAGAAACCAATAGCTGATTAGCCGCTGACAATGCGATAGTTCGTCCCACTGATAGAACGGTGGACTTATCATGCAGGATCTCAATGATCTCTACTATTTCGCCAAGGTGGTCGAGGCTGGCGGCTTCGCGGCGGCCGGGCGTCTGCTGGGCATTCCCAAGTCGCGGTTGTCGCGGCGTATCGCCGAACTCGAAGAGCGCCTGGGCGCCCGGCTGCTGCAACGCACCACCCGCCAGTTGAACCTTACCGCTGTCGGAGAGCGCTACTTGCGCCACTGTCAGGCAATGCTGCTGGAAGCGGAAATGGCCGACGAAGCGGTCGCCAGCATGTCCAGCGAGCCACGGGGCCGCTTGCGCGTGTCCTGCCCTACCGGTCTGGCGCGGGAAATGTTGCCGTGGGTGATCAGCGAATTCCTCGGCAAATTCCCTCAAGTGCAACTGGAAGTGGTGCTGCTCAATCGCCGGGTGGATCTGGTCGCCGAAGGTTTCGACGTTGCGTTGCGTGTGCGCGAACTCGGTGATGAAGATCCGTTGCTGGTGACCCGGCGTCTGCGTCAGGCGCAAATGGTCGTGGTGGCCAGCCCGGCATTCGTCGAGGGCAAAACCATCGCCCACCCGCTGGATCTGAAGCATCTGCCGGTGCTTGGCGCACTGGAAGCCGATCGCATGGTGCATGTGCGCTTGCTCGATCAGCAAGGCAACAGCGTCGAGCTGAACATGGAGGCGCGACTGGGCATTGATGACTTCATCGTGCGCAAGGCCTGTGTGCTCGCCGGCCAGGGCTTCACCCTGCTGCCAATGATGTATTGCGAAGCCGACCTCGAGAGCGGCGCGCTGGTGCAACTGTTGCCCGAGTGGTCGTTGCCCGGCGGCTGGTTGCAGGCGGTGTATCCGCATCGGCGTGGCGTGATGCCGGCGGTGCGAGCGTGGATCGATCACCTGGTCGATTCGTTCAATGCGTGCGGGGAGCGTTTGTTATGAAACAGGGAAAGATGAACGAAGCGGACGTCGCCGCCTTCTGCCTGGCCTTGCCGGGCGCGCGGGAAGATTACAAATGGGGCGGCGTGCGGGTGTTTTCGATCGCCGGCAACAAGATGTTCGCCCTGCAAGGGCTGCGTGGGGACTCATTGGCGTTCAAGGTCGACAAGGATCTGTTTCTCGGCCATTGCGACCGCCCGGGCATTCATCCGGCGCCTTATCTGGCGCGGGCGCAGTGGATCATCATGCACCCGCCCTACCCGCTGGGTGCCGAGGAACTGCAGGGCTTGCTGCAGCGTTCGCATCAGTTGGTGGTGAGCAAGTTGCCGAAGAAAACCCAAATCGGATTGTTGCTTTAGCTTTTGACTTTCGTGGGAGCGGGGGGGGGGGGGGGGGGGGGGGGGGGGGGGGGGCGCCCCCCCGGCCCCCCCCCCCCCCCCCCCCGCCCCCCCCCCCC
>NZ_JANLOG010000066.1:0-15688 GCF_025466205.1 Pseudomonas sp. 13B_3.2_Bac1 | reverse complement strand
CCCCCCCCCCCCCCCCCCCCCCGCTCCCACATTTTTGCTTTGGGTAAGACCTTGGATCAGCTCTCTACGAGTGCCCGACGCTCACGTCCATGCAACGCCCGCTCGGCGGTTTCCAGTTGCATGCAGCGCTCAAGGAACAGGTACATGTAGTCGTAGCTCTTGCACACCGCCTGACGCAGTTCGGTCTGCAGCGCCTTGCTCGGGTTCATGCCTGCCAGTGTGCAGATGATTTCCAGCGCTTCCCATGGGTGGGCGTCGTCGTACTGGGCATGCATCTTCAGCCACTTCATCGCACGCTTGCGGTCTTCTTCCGGGAACGCCGCGGCGTACACCCCGGTAGAGCAGACCAGCGCCGACCACTCCCCGGTCGCACCCTCGATGGCGTAGTTGGTGGCGGCGATGGCGACGATCAGCGAATCGGCCGAGCTCGTATGCCAGCACCAGTGACTCAGGGCATGCAGTTCCGGCGGGACTTGCTGGGCCTGCAGATCCTCCAGGCTGACGCCATGCGCGCGACTCCAGTTCAGCCAGTAGTCGGCATGATTGAGTTCGACACGGATGTTGCGCATCAGCCAGCGGCGCGCCATATCCTCCCCAGGATGACGGGCAAACTTGGTCTTGGTCAGGTTCTGTGCCATATACAACGCAAACTGTTCAACAACTGGCCAGCCCCCGATCAGGTACTGGCGCATGGTTTTCGCGCTGAGCTTGTTATCGCGCATGCGCATGTACAGTTCATGTTCGACAACCCGGCGCTTGCTCTCGCTGCAATCCGTAATGAGCTGTTGTGCCCAGGCAGGATAACTTGCAGCTTCCATGAGTGGTCCGGTTCGGTTGAATGTGTCGATCACTGTTCGGCTCCTTTTGATTTGTGATTGTAAGGATCGGCAAGAGATTTCAACGGAACGTGCCAGGCGCCTTGAACAACAACGGCTGCGGTCTGGCGGGCCGACTTTGCAAACTGTCGCAGGTAAACAACTGCGGGCGTTCGATGACATAACCCTGAGCGTAATCCACCCCGATTTCAAGCAATGCCTGCTCGATCTGGGTTGTCTCGACAAACTCGGCAATTGTCTGCTTACCCATGACATGCCCGATGTGATTGATCACTTCGACCATAGCGCGGTTAATCGGGTCGTCCAGCATATCCTTTACGAAACTCCCGTCGATCTTCAGGAAGTCTACAGGCAAATGTTTCAAATAAGCGAATGAAGACATTCCGGCACAAAAGTCATCAAGGGAGAAGTAACAACCTAAGCCTTTGAGTTCATTAATAAATCGAATTGCACTCCCGAGATTTGCAATTGCACTGGTTTCAGTAATTTCAAAACAAATCATTTCAGGTGGTATGGCGTAAACGACAAACTGTTCACGCAGGAAGTGCAAGAACGCGTCATCTCCGATAGTAATGCCTGAAAGATTAATCGCACACATTGCCAACGGACCTTCATGTTGTTCGGCAATACATTGGGCAATGACTTTAAAAACATTCTCGACGACCCAACGGTCCAGTTGACTCATCAGGCCATATCGTTCGGCCGCCGGGATGAAACTGTCCGGCAAGATCATCCGCCCTGCCTCGTCATGCAGACGCAAGAGTATTTCGATGTGCCCGCCGCCCTCCGCCGTGGAACCCAGCGGAGCGATTTCCTGGGCATAAAGGCAGAAGCGGTTTTCTTCCAGTGCCATGTGCAGGCGCTGCACCCAGGCCATTTCGCCGAAACGCAGGGACAGTTCGGAATCATCGGCGTGATAGACCTGCACCCGGTTGCGACCCTTTTCCTTGGCCATGTAGCAAGCCATGTCGGCCGCGCGCAATGACGCTTCGAGGGTGGTCGGGGTCTGGGCGATGTGCACCAGACCGAGACTCACGGTGGTCAGGAACGGCCGCCCCTTCCATACGAAGTGCAGGTTCTGCACGGTCTGGCGCAGGCTCTCGGCGATTTTCTCGGCGGCTTCCGGGGCGCAGTTCTCCAGCAGAATACCGAACTCGTCACCGCCGAGCCGCGCGAGGGTGTCGCTCTCGCGCAAGCCCGATTGCAACAGCGTGCAGATATGCCGCAGCAACTCATCGCCGGCGGCGTGACCACAGGTGTCGTTGACCAGTTTGAACTGGTCCAGATCAAGGAACATCAGCGCATGCCGACCGGGCTGGCGCGTCAGGTTGTGCAGGGCCTGCTCCAGGCGATACTCGAATTCGCGGCGGTTGGCCAGACCGGTCAGGGCATCGTGGGTCGCCTGCCACGACAGGTTGGCGATGTACTGCCGTTCCTGAGTCATGTCATGCAGCACCAGCACCGTGCCACTGACTTTCTCGGCATTGCGGATCGGCGCGCCCACCAGCGTCACAGAAACCGTACTGCCGTCCAGGCGCTGGATCAGCTTGGAGTGCTCGCTGCCGCCGACCAGTTGGCCGCTGAGAATATGTTCGATCAGCGTCAGCCCTTCGGCCTGCGCGTTGTCGTCCAGGAGATTGAACAACGCGGCCAGCGGCAGCCCCGCTGCGTGCTCGGACTTCCAGTGCGTCATGGCTTCGGCCGCCGGGTTCATGTAATCGATCGCGCCGTTGACATCGGTGGTGATCACCCCGTCGCCAATCGATTGCAGAGTGATGTGCGCCCGATCCTTCTCCATCTGCAGCGCCTGGGCAAAGGCATGGCGCTGCTTGAGCAGTTTGTGGGTGCGCAACAATGCCAGCACGATCAACCCCAGCGCTGTGGCCAGGTTGGTGAACAACAGCAGGCGCAGGATCATCCGCGAGCCTTCGCCCAAAGCATCGCTGAACGCTCTGGCCGCCGGTGTCACACCGTCATTGATGGCGAAAATCCGCGCCTTCCAGCGCTGAATGTCAGCCGGCGTCGCAGCGTTGTCGCTGATACGCTGATGCATCTCGCGAGCGACATTGTCCAGCTCGACCAGATAGGCATCGCCAATCGTCCAACGGTCGATCGCGGTTTCCAGATAACTGAAATGGCGGAAATTGAGGTACAGCCAGATCAGGCTCGAGACGTCGTCGGGGTGGTTGCCGCCCTTGAGAATCCCTTCGCGCGCTGCCTGCAAATCCGGCGGTTGACGATCGAGCGCCAGGCGCAACTGGTGACCACCCTGCGGCACGGCAATCGCTTCCTTGTACTTGAGGAAGATCGCCTCGTCACGGCTGTCGGCGTAGAGGTTCAGATAATAGATGGCGTCCTTCTGGCCCTTGGACCAAAGACTTTCACCGGCGACATAGCCGCGAACGGCCGACAGGACGTAAAGACTCACGCCCCCCAATAAAGCCTGAAATAACACGACGGCAATAAATGGCCAGACGATGCCCAACAACCGTGGCGTTCCGAGAGTCCTTTTTTGCTTCATGAGGTCCTTTGCACATGCACTGCCATCATCAAGAGGAGACCGCTAGAGCCAGACTAGGGGGCGATCCCCCTTCCGGCAAGCCGGAACACTTTCAAGCGACGATACATATGTACCGCACCCCGGGTCAGCGATACTTCGACACTGACGGCTTTCAATCATTCAAGAGCCGTTTCCCATGCCGTCACCTGCTTCCGCGCTGCAACGCCATACTGCCCAACAGAGCGAATACCGCGCAATGACCAGCGCCCTGCGCGCCGTGCTCAGCGCTTCGAGTTCACTGGAGACCTATTACCTCGCGCCCCAGACCCATTCACGTCTGGGTACAGCCCATGACCAGACGCAAAACCTGCTGCAAGCACTGTTCGCAGACAGCGGCGCACCCGCCTTGACCGCGCATCTGCAAGCGTCCAAAGGCTCACTGCTGCAAGTCAGCGCCGTGGCCGATCAATGCAGCTTTACCTTCACCCGTCGCGATCAAAGCGTTGCCAGCCATACCCTCAAGGACATGGCCAAGGCATCGGCGGCGATTCGCCGCTTCCACCAAGCGTTGCTGAGTATAGGCGCACACCTGCGTTCCGACAGGCTGCTGCCGCTGTCGCAGCTGTTGCGCGAGTCCGGGTTCACCTTGCAGGGCACCGTGGATGCCCTGGCGCTGACCAGTCTGATCGACGCCGTCGAAGAACAGCGCGCCAGCCACCGCCTGAATCTGCGCCAGGCCCCTGCGCTCGCAATATTGATGAGTGCGGACGATAAAGCGGCGATCCACGATGTAATCGGCGATTGGCTCAACGGTAAAACCCTGTCGGCCCTCGATTGCCTGGCCGATGCGACAACCCCCTCGCTGACGCGCATGCAGATTGCCAGGCATCCCGCCACTTGCCTGGAACGCCTGCTCGACAGCGCCCAGGCCCGGGATCTGGGCCAGCGCCTGCTGCAAAAACTGCAGTGGTACGGCGCCCGAGCCGATGAACAGACCGTCCCGGACATCGGCGCGCGCCTGCTGCTCGAAGCGCTGTGCCTGTGGTACGAGGTGCCCGAAGAGCGCGGCTCGCCCCAAGTCGCCGGTTTCGCCCCGCAATCTCGCGCGCAATATGGGAAAAGCTACGCAGCCATCCGCCGGGATTTTTTGTTCCATCTCGATACCTCAAAGCGGACTTCGACAGAAACCGAGCAACACCTGTTGGGATGGCTTTGCCTGACGCGGTTTCCGCTGGAGTTTCAGGTGCGCGACATTCCGGACGACTTGCCCTACGCCAGCTCGGCGGTCTGGGTCAATTTCGTGCATGGCGTCCACCTCGCCCATGCCCTTGATCCAGAGCTGCTGCACTTTCTGAACTTTGAACAACTGGTCGGCCTGCCGCTGAAGAAAAGCGAACACGCCAGCCACGACCTGCAAGCCCTGATCGCCGTCTCACGCGTGGCGGCTGCGCAGACCTGGGCCCTGGCGACCGGCGCATTGGCACCTTCAGACGAAGCACCCACCGCGACCCTCGCCCTGCAAGCGCTGGAGGATCACCGCAAGCAGATGAACACGGCGATCCTGCAACTGGATGTCGAACCACCGCAACGCCTGCCCCTGGCGAAACAAATGCTGGAGCGCGCGCTGGCCAACGACCTGTACGAACACAGCACCACTCAGCTCAAGCGCCACCCTCATCAAGACACCGGGCGCGTGCGCCGCAGCATTATCGACACCCCGGACGTGAAGCAGCCCGCCTGGCCGCTGCTAGAGGTCTATGCCAGCGGCGGGCTCGAACCCGGCATGAAGTGGTATGTCAGCGACGACGGCAAGAGCGCCCAGGAATGGATCAGTCTGAGCGCCGAGCGCACACTCGACAGCGGTTTCGTCGCCAGCAAAGGCCCGGGGCGGCCGCTGTCGCGATTTCCACGCAAGCGCAAATTGCCCGATGTCAAAAAAGCATTCGACGAGCAGTTCGACAAATACCTGAGCGATACCCGAGCCGCTTATGAATACCTGATCAAAAGCCTGCTGGTCACCCTGCCCTCGGCCGACCGACGCGCCCTGGAGCACGGCGAAGTACGGATTCTCAGCCTCAGGAACGAGACCCGGCACTTGCATGCCGACCTCGAAACCGCCGAGATTCACCTGCCGCTGCGCATGCGCATGGGCTTCGTGCTGCAGGCGACTTATCAGACAGTCTCACATTTCTACGAATGCCTGCCTCGCGCCGGCATCATCCGCAAGCGCGGGGACGTGACGACGTGGCATATCGGTGGTCAACGCATACCGCCCCTGCCGCCAAAACGCGGCAGAACCAAAGGCCAGAGCATCACCCGTATCGTCGCACGCACGCTGCCGTTCGATCGCAATGCGCACAAGGACGGCGCGCCCCCCAAAACCGGCGCCAAATGCACGGCGATTCTTGAGCCGCTGGGCGACGCCCTCAAAGCGTCAGCGCTGCCTCCCGTCCATCACGAGAGCCTGCCGAGTCTGACCTTCACCTCGGCACGGACCGCACAGATCAGCCGTTTCATCGCCACCCGGTTGCTCTACATCGACGAGCAGGCACTGCGCCGAGAAGCATGGGGAGAAACCCGCTTCGAGCGAGAGGACAAAAAGCAACACTGGATCCACGTACTCAAAGCCTTCATTCCGTTCTGGGGCAGCCTCGACGATCTGCAATCGGACAAGCCCGGCACACGCCTGCTGGGGGCCATCGGCTTGCTGCTCGACATCGTTTCGTTCGCGATTCCCCTGGGCAAATTCGTCGCCGGAAGTATTCGCCTGGCGGTCTCGGCCGGCAAACTGGCGATTCGCGCGGCGCTGCCGAGCATGGCGCAACTGAGCAAAACCCTGCTGGTTTCCAGCCTGCGCAACCTCAATCCACTGGACGCCGCCCCCGCCCTGCTCAAGCTCGCGTTGCGCGGCACCCACGGTGCGGTGCGGGCCGTGGCGCATGCCGAACGCCTCGCCGTGTCGCGCCTGAAAAGACTCGCCGGCAGGAGCGGCAGCTATGATCTTTTGCAGGGGTTGCCGCAGACGCTTGAGGCGGGACACTGGAAACCGCTGAGTCAGGCCGACCAACTCGCGGTGGTCAAGGGCATTGATGACGTACCGGTGCGCAATGTGGCGGTGGACGGCACGCGCCATCACGTGCTGGATCCGTTCTCTGGCCAGCCCTACGGCCCCCGGCTGACCGTGCAGGACCACGACCTGTCGCTGGGTCGCTCGCACTACAGTGGCACCCGCAAAGGCGATGAGCAGATCGTCATCGAACTGCCGCAAAACAGCCGAATAGAGCACCTGCCTGAGGTCGACGGGCGTACCACGTTGCTGATCGACGACGTGCCCTACCGACTCGACGGCGATGAACTGCGCCGGGTCGATCTGCTCGACGAAAGTACGCACTGGACCGCGCTGCCCTGCCGGATCCGCCGTGCGCCGGGTAGCGGGGGTGATTGCCGCGTCAGTTACATCACCGGCGAGCCGGCACCTGTGCCACCGCTCGGCTCCATCGACAAGGAAAAAGGCTACGCGCCATGGTTCGGCGAGCGGATCTCGGAGCCTGGCGACTTGCCCGGACAACGAGGCACGTTCCTGGCGGTCGATGCCAAGCTTTACCAGATCATCGACAACAGACCGAAACTGCTCACTGGCGACCTCAGCCACCTTGGGTTCAGGAGTGGCAGTCTGGTGCCGAGGCAGCAGATTCAAGCAACGCTGCAGTTTCGCAAAGGGATTTTTGCCCGGATCAAGACTGGCGGCACGTATGAGGGGATCGATGATTCGCATCAGGTCGGCGCAATCCTGGTGCCGGCCATCGACGACTCGGCCGACTACGTATTCTTCCGGGTCAATCGCATGGAGAACTACCAGGCCACCATCGCCAAAGGCGAAGTACCGCCCAATCGATTGACCTTTAATCGTCTCTCCGAGCAAGAGCTGGCCGAGGGCACATGCGGCTCGGAACTGGTGAGGGCCTACTCCGGCTCGCTGCATGCCAACACCATGGTGCGCCTGCACGGTCTGGAAAAAGTGCAGCGTGCGGTGCGCACCATGGAACGGATCGCGATCCCCATCGGCGGCACGGCCAATCCTCCCGCCAACATGAAATGGCTGAAGCTCGACACCAGCCCGGGCGAGGCGGTGATGTTCGATGAATTGACCCGGATGATCGTTGCCCAGTTGCCTGAAGGGGCCGCGACCTGGTCGCGTAAAAAAGACGCACCGGCAGCCTTTCAACTCAAAACCGCAGAAATTTTCGAAACCCTGTTCTTGTCGTCGACCATTACCGGGATCAAAAAAACAGCGCTGCGCATCGATAACGCCATGCGCGAGCTACAGAAACTGCTGCCTGTGAGTGAAAAAACGTCCAACATGCGCAACATTGCCTACGCCGAAGTCATCACTGCGAGCGGCCAGCGGGAAATCTACGTCAGCGTTTCCGGTGCCCAGGGCACCACCCAGCGCTTGCCGTTGTTTCGGCACCTGGGCCCCGAATCTGTGCGCATTGGCCAAACGACCTACATCAATATCGACTACAACCCGAGCTTTCCGCGAACCTCGCTGGACGTGAACGAACAGGAGCACCTGCTGGCCGTGCCGCTGACGATCAAGGAGTTGGAGGCCTATGAGCAGACAAAAACCTTTCGCCCGACTTCACTGGACAGTGAAAGCAAGCTGATTCGGGTCCTGCGCGAAAAATATCCCGATCCCGCGGAGTACCGCTCCATCGACATCGCGACGACCCTGGAGCCGTGCAGGTCCTGTTCGGTGCTGATGAAACAGTTCGCCCATGACGGCGGGGATGCCGCATTGCAAGTGCTCTGGGCCTGATTACAGGCGCTGCAAGTGGCCGTAAAGCTTGGCGTAGAGACCGCCATCGGCGATCAGTTGCTGGTGGTCGCCATCCTCGGCCACCTGCCCGCCGTCGAACACCAGCACACGGTCTGCCTGCTTCACCGCTGACAGGCGATGGGCAATGATCAGCGTGGTGCGGCCGCTGAGGAAGCGCGCCATGGCCTGATGCAGGTTGTATTCGGTGGCGGCGTCGAGGGCCGAAGTAGCCTCGTCGAGAATCACCACTTTCGGTTCGGCGAGGATCATCCGCGCAATCGCCAGACGCTGGCGCTGACCACCGGAGAGGCGTACGCCGGAACGTCCGACGATGCTGTCCAGACCGTCGGGCAAGGCGCGGATCGTCGCTTCCAGTTGGGCGATTTCCAGCGCCTGCCAGCAGGCTTCGTCGCTGCGATCACGGCCCATGGTCAGGTTGGCGCGCACGCTGTCGTTGAACAGCGCCGGGTGTTGCAGCACCACCGCGACGTTTTCGCGAATCAGTTCGAGGCCGATTTCCTGCTGGGTCGAACCGCCGAAACGGATGGTCCCGGACAACGGCGTGTACAGCCCCAACAACAGTTGCACCAAAGTGCTTTTGCCGCCGCCGCTGGCGCCGACAATCGCGACTTTCTCACCGGGGGCGATGGACAGGTTCATCTGGTCCACCACCAGCTCGTCGCCGTAACCGAAGCTCAACCCCTGCACCTCAATGCCCACGGTTTCCCGGCCCTTGAACGGATCGACACCCCCGGGATATTGCGGCTCGTCGGCCCGCGCCAGCAGTTCGTTGATCCGTGCCAGCGCCCCGCCCGCCGCGTAGTAGGCGTATTGCAGATTGAGCAGTTGTTCGACCGGACCGATCATGAACCACAGGTAACTGAACACCGCGAGCATCTGGCCGATCGACAGGTCGGAGAACAGCACGGTGAGCATCGCCGCCGCGCGAAAGATGTCGATACCGAACTGGAACAGCAGACCGCTGGCACGGTTCGAAGCGTCGGTTTTCCACTGCGAGTTGACCGCGTAGTTGCGCACTTCCTGCGCGCGCAATCCGAGGCGCCCGAGGAAGAAGCCCTGGCGGTTGCCGGCGCGCACTTCCTGGATGGCATCGAGGGTTTCGCTCAGGGCCTGAGTGAAACGCGAGGTGCTGTCGTTCTCGAGTTTCTTCAGGTGCTTGACCCGCTTGCCCAACTGCACCGTGGCGTAGATCACCAGCGGATTGAACAACAGGATCAGCAGCGCCAGTTTCCAGTGCATCCACATCAGAATGCTGGCGGTGCCGACCAGGGTCAGCATCGCCACCAGAAAACGACTGAGGGTTTCGCCGACAAACTTGTCGAGAGTGTCGAGGTCAGTGACCAGATGCGTGGTCACGGTGCCGCTGCCGAGGCTTTCGTATTCGCCGAGGGAAATCCTTTTCAGGCGCTCGATCAGCCGCACACGAATGCGGTAGACGATGTCCTTGGCCAGCCGCGCAAACAGCCGCGCCTGCAACACGCCAAAGCACAGGGCACTGCAACGCAAGGTCAGAGTGACCACCAGCATCAGGCCGATGTAACCCGCCGCCTGTTGCCACATCGACGGCAACACATGGTTCATGACTTTCAACGCAGCGTCGCCATGGCCGAGCAGGACTTCGTCCACCAGCAATGGCAGCAGCAACGGAATCGGCACGCTGCACAGCGTCGCCAGCACGGCCACGCCGTTGGCGATCCACAGGGATTTTTTGTGATGTAGCGCCAGACGCCGGACTTCTGCCCAGCTCAGCCGGTCGACACGCTTTACGGCTGGCGTGTCATCGGCCAAGTCAGGCACAGGCGGCGCGCTCCAGCCAGCGACCAAGCAGCGGCGAGAGTTCGCTGAGCGGTTGATAGCCGTTGGTCAACAGCGCCAGTTGGCCGTTGCGCTCGGCGAGCAGGGTCGGGAACCCGGCGATGCCCAGATCCTGCACCCAGCTGAAATCAGCCTGAGTCGCTTTGTGCTGATCGGCATGATCGAACAGCGCGGCAAATTCGATACGCGGCACGCCGGCCTGCTCCGCCAGCTCGACCAACACGCTGGCCTGGGTGACATCGCGGCCTTCAGCGTAAAACGCCTGCTGGATCAGGCCGACCAGTGTCCACGCACAATCCGGCGCCAGACTGCGCGCGGTGACGATCGCCCGGCAGGCTGGCTCGGTGTCGTAGACGAAACCGTCGGGCAACGCGCCGTCGAATTTGAACGGCTGGCCGGTGGCCTCGGTGACCGCTTGCCAGTGCTCGAGGATGTAGCGCCGCGTGGTCGGTTCCAGCGCCGCACCGCTGCCGGTGCGCAGCCCGCCGACCACCAGGTGCAACTCGACGCCGGCTGCCTGCGCCTGCTCGACCAATGCCTTGGCGACCGGGGCGAACCCCCAGCACCAGGAACACATCGGGTCCATCACATAGAGCAGGCGCGCAGACATGATTAAGCCTCGGTGGATGCTTGTTTATAGTTGTAGCCGATCGGGTGCGGCATGTTGCGCGCCTTGGCCAGTTCGATCTGCTTCTGCCGATCGATGGCGCTGCGGCGAGTTTTCTCGCTCAGCTTGTCCCAGCAATGCGGGCAGCTGATGCCGGCCACGTAATGTTCGGAAGCACGATCCTCAACACTGACCGGTGTGCGGCAGGCATGACATTGATCGTAGTCGCCTTCGCTGAGGTCGTGACGCACGGTCACCCGGTTGTCGAACACGAAGCAGTCGCCCTGCCACTTGGTTTCTTCCTGCGGCACTTCTTCGAGGTACTTCAGGATGCCGCCCTTGAGGTGGTAAACCCCTTCGAAACCCTCGCCCAGCATGTAGCTGGAGGCTTTCTCGCAGCGAATGCCGCCGGTGCAGAACATCGCGACCTTCTTATGCACGGCCGGGTCGAAGTGTTCTTTGATGTAATCAGGGAATTCGCGAAAACTGGTGGTTTTCGGATCGATGGCGCCTTCGAAGGTGCCGATCGCCACTTCGTAGTCGTTACGGGTGTCGATCAGCAGCACTTCCGGGTCGCTGATCAGCGCGTTCCAGTCCTGCGGCTCAACGTAGATGCCGACCTTTTTGTTCGGGTCCACGCCTTCGACGCCGAGGGTGACGATCTCTTTCTTCAGCTTGACCTTGGTGCGGTAGAACGGCTGCTCGTCGCAGTACGACTCTTTGTGATCAATGTCGATCATGCGTGGGTCGTTCTTCAGCCAGGCGAGCAGGCCATCGATGCCTTCGCGGCTGCCGGACACCGTGCCGTTGATGCCTTCTTCGGCGATCAACAGGGTGCCTTTGATACCGTTGTCGACCATCGCTTGCAGCAGTGGCTCGCGCAGGTCAACGTAATCTTCGAGGGTGACGAACTTATACAGTGCCGCCACGACAATCGGTTGTGTCATGGGTAATTCTCCAGGTGGCTACCCTCGCAAAGGGTGAACCGGATTCAAAAAAAACGCGCCGGCTGAGCGGCGCGTTGCGGATTCTAGCAAAAACACAGCAGTTTTAGGATCTGTCGAAACCCTGTGGCGAGGGAGCTTGCTCCCGCTCGGCTGCGAAGCAGTCGCAAAAATCGGATCCTGGGAGTGCTGCGCACTCCAGCGGGAGCAAGCTCCCTCGCCACAGCAGCCCTCGCAATCCTCAGTGTTTGCTACCGCCGGCACAGGTCGGCGACGCCGGGGCGGCGCCGACTTCTGCCCATTCCTGCGGGGTGTAGGTGTGCAGCGCCAACGCATGGAACTCGCCCATCAGCTCGCCGAGCGTGCCGTAGACTTTCTGGTGGCGCTTGACCCGGTTCAGGCCTTCGAACTGCGCGCTGACCACCACTGCCTTGAAGTGCGTCTGTAACCCGCGACTGTGCATGTGGCTTTCGTCCAGCACTTGCAGATGCTCAGGCTGCAGCAGGCCCAGCGTCGATTCGATGCGTTGTTGCATGGTCATCACGAACTCCGCTTACTTCTTCTTGGCCGGGGCTGCGCCTTTCGGTGCCAGCTCGTTGGTCATGTCGTCGAGCAGCTTGTTGACCACCGGCACGGCGCTTTCCAGCTTGGCCTGGGTCATCTGGGCCGATTGCTGGGTCAGCTGCGGCATTTTTTCCAGGACTTTCTTGCCCAGTGGCGACTGGTAGAACGCGACCAGGTCTTTCAGCTCGGATTCGCTGAAGTTGCTGGTGTAGAGCTTGACCATGTCAGGCTTGAGCTTGTTCCAGCCGATGGCCTGGTCCAGAGCGGCATTGGCCTTGGCCTGGTAGGTTTCCAGTACGGCTTTCTTGGATTCCGGGGCTTTGGTCTGTTCAAAGCGCTGGGCGAACATTTGCTGCACTTGCATGTAAACCGGCGTACCCAGTTTGTCCGCGTGCGCCAGGGTCAGGAAAGCTTCGGCACTGGCGTTGTGGCTGGCGGTATCGGCAAGCACCTGGCCGCTGGCGCAAACCAGTGCAACCGCGGTACAGATGGCACGAAGACGAGTCATCGAGTTTCCTTTTCTAGCAGGCGAGGTAAAACCCCAAGGGCGCCCATTCTGCGCCTGAATAACGCCACGGCTCAACCCCCGAGCCTTGCCGCGCTTGATTGGCCATGCCGCAGCGGTCAACAATCGGCTCGATGGAACCACCTGGCCCCGACCGGGCCTAAACTGCGCAAACAGACCAACAGGAGTGTGCACGATGAGCCGTATCGAAACCGACAGCCTGGGCCAGATCGAAGTCCCGGACGACGCCTACTGGGGTGCTCAGACGCAACGCTCGCTGATCAACTTCGCCATCGGTCAGGAACGCATGCCGCTGCCGGTACTGCACGCCCTGGCCCTGATCAAGAAAGCCGCCGCCCGCGTCAACGACCGCAACGGCGACCTGCCTGCCGACATTGCCCGCCTGATCGAACAAGCCGCCGACGAAGTGCTCGACGGTCAGCATGACGACCAGTTTCCGCTGGTGGTCTGGCAGACCGGCAGCGGCACCCAGAGCAACATGAACGTCAACGAAGTGATCGCCGGCCGAGCCAACGAGCTGGCCGGCAACCCGCGCGGCGGCAAGTCGCCGGTGCACCCGAACGATCACGTCAACCGCTCGCAAAGCTCCAACGACTGCTTCCCCACCGCCATGAGCATCGCCACCGCCAAAGCCGTGCAGGAGCAATTGCTGCCGGCGATCGCCGAGCTGTCCGGCGGCCTGGCCGAACTGGCCGCACGTCATATGAAACTGGTGAAGACCGGCCGCACGCACATGATGGATGCGACGCCGATCACCTTCGGTCAGGAGCTGTCAGGGTTCATCGCGCAGCTGGATTACGCCGAACGGGCGATCCGCGCAGCACTGCCGGCGGTGTGTGAACTGGCGCAGGGCGGCACTGCCGTCGGCACCGGTCTGAATTCGCCGCACGGCTTTGGCGAAGCGATTGCCGCGGAACTCGCCGCGCTGTCCGGGCTGCCGTTCGTCACCGCGCCGAACAAGTTTGCCGCGCTGGCCGGGCATGAGCCGCTGACCAGCCTGTCCGGCGCCCTGAAGACCCTCGCCGTGGCGCTGATGAAAATCGCCAACGACCTGCGTCTGCTCGGCTCCGGTCCTCGCGCAGGTTTGGCCGAAGTGAGGCTGCCGGCCAACGAACCGGGCAGTTCGATCATGCCCGGCAAGGTCAACCCGACCCAGTGCGAAGCGCTGTCGATGCTGGCCTGTCAGGTGTTGGGCAACGATGTCACCATCGGCATCGCGGCGAGTCAGGGTCACCTGCAACTGAACGTCTACAAACCGGTGATCATCCACAATGTGCTGCAATCGATCCGCCTGCTCGCCGATGGCTGCAGCAACTTCCAGCAGCACTGCATCGCCGGTCTTGAACCGGACGCGCAGGTCATGGCCCAGCACCTGGAACGCGGTCTGATGCTGGTGACCGCGCTGAATCCGCACATCGGTTACGACAAGTCGGCGGAAATCGCCAAGAAGGCTTACGGTGAAGGCCTGACCTTGCGCGAGGCGGCGCTGCAGCTGGGGTATCTGACCAGTGAAGAGTTCGATGCCTGGGTGCGGCCGGAGAACATGATCGAGGCTGGCGCCAAGGGCTGAGTCCTGTAGCGCCTGACAGGCCGCCTTCGCGAGCAAGCCGCTCCCACATTCGATCGCATTCCTGACATGGGATCGCGGTCAATTGTGGGAGCGAGCTTGCTCGCGAATAAGGCCAACGCGGTTTAACAGGCAGCCATCTTCATCCGCCGCGCCTTCAACCCGGCAATCAACGACGGCCCCAACGCCACCAGCGCCGACCCCAGCACCACCAGCACCGCCCCGCCATAACCCAGTCCATTGATCTGCTCGGCATGCACATATTCCGGCCACACCGCGGCGGCAATCGCCACCGCGCCAAAGGTCACCAGCGGCGTGATCGCCAGCGTCGCACTGACCCGTGAAGCCTCCCAGTGCGCCAGCGCCTCGGCAAATGCGCCATAGGCAATCAGGGTATTCATGCAGCACGCCAGCAGCAGCCAGCCCTGCACCGGGCTCAGTTCCAGTGCTTCGAGCGGATGCACCCACGGTGTCAGCAACAGCGCGCAGAACAGGTAGATCACCATCATTACCTGCAACGAATTCCACACTGTGAGCAATTGCTTCTGGCCCAGTGCATAGAAGGTCCACACCGTCGAGGCCAACAGCACCAGCAATACGCCGGCGGTATAGTCCGACAACGAGGTGAGCAATTCGGCCAGCCGTTGGTTGAAGAACAGCACAAAGCCGATCAGCAACACCGCCAGCCCGATGCCCTGACCGATGCTGAAGCGCTCCTTGAACACAAACAAGCTGGCGATCAGCAACATGATCGGCCCCATCTGCACCACCAGTTGTGCGGTGCCGGGGCTGAGCAGATTGAGGCCCATCAGGTACAGCACGTAGTTGCCTACCAGCCCGAGCACCGCCATCAACACCAGCCAGCCGCCGCGGGGACCGAGCACTTTGCGGCTCGGCAGGCGGCGCGTGGCTGCCAGATAGATGAACAGGCAGCCGCCGGAGACCAACAGGCGAAACCAGGTCACCGTGATCGGGTCCATCACCAGCAGCACCTGCTTGAGCTTGATCGGCAGGATGCCCCACAAAACCGCCGTCAGCAGTGCCAGGAACAGACCGTAGACCCAGCGACCGGATGAAATGTGCATGCGAACCCCAATGCCTGCTGACGAGAGCGATCATTCTAGGCCCGGCGCCAGATGCAACACAGGGACAGTTCGGGCCAGGCCGCTAATGAAACTGTGCAGGTCGCAGCATTAAATTGACGCTTTGCCGTTGATCGGCTGGTGAGGCGCGCCAAGTGCTTCAGGCATAAGCTGATTGGATCCCTGCAACGGATCACTCAAGGAGCCGGATCATGTACGGAATGCGCGCCCAGGACAGCGCCCCCGCCACACACTTTCGCAGCGAGCGGATGTGTCGGGTCAATGGAGAGCTGTTTTTCTGCACGCGGGAGAACACCCTTGAGGGGCCGTTCGACAGCGCCGAAAAGGCTGAGCAGGAAATTCAGGCGTATATCGCGCGGATGCAGGGTGTGGACTCCAACCGATGA
>NZ_JANLOG010000014.1:0-15942 GCF_025466205.1 Pseudomonas sp. 13B_3.2_Bac1 | reverse complement strand
CCAACCCCCCCCCCCCCCCACACCCCCCCCCCCCCCCCGCTCCCACATTTGGATGTGTGATGATCAGCCATTCTGCGGGGTGTACCTCAAACCTGTAGGAGTGAGCCTGCTCGCGATGACGGCGGCACAGTCAACATCTTCACTGACTGGTCGACCGCTATCGCGAGCAGGCTCACTCCTACAGAGGGAACGAGCTCAGCTCAGCACATAGTCCACCGGCAGCAGCATCGGTGGCAGGTCTGTCTCCCCCAGCTCGGAGAGGATGTCGCGCTCGATAGTGCGCACCAGCGAGTCGGTCGCCAGGTCGTTTTCATCGCGGCCGAACGGGTCTTCCAGCTCATCGGCAATCGCATCCAGACCAAAGAACGTGTAGCTCACGATCGCCGTGAACAATGGGGTCAGCCAGCCCAGTGGTTCGGCCATGGCGAAGGGCAGCAGGATGCAGAACAGGTAGATCGTGCGATGCAGCAGCAAGGTGTAGGGGAAGGGTAGCGGAGTGTTTTTGATCCGCTCGCACACCGCTTGCGCCTGGGTCAGGCTGGTCAGGTGATTGGCCAGCAGCATGTAACGCCACTCGCTCAGTTCACCGCTTTGATGCAGGTCGGAACACTGCTGGCCGACCTGCTGCAGAATCCGCCCGCTGTAGTCCGGCACCTGCGGATCGTGTTGCGGGGAGATCCACGCACGGCTGGCTGCCGCTTCGCTTTCCCGGCGCAATCGCGCATTCAGCGAGTGGGCGAAACCGCAGAGGTTGAGCAGTAACGGCTTGCGTTGTACCGACTCACGGATGACATGGGTCTCGCGAATCACCGAACGAATGTGCACCAGCACATCGCCCCAGGCCTTGCGCGCTTCATACCAGCGGTCATAGCAGGCGTTGTTGCGAAAATTCATGAAGATCGACAGCGACAGCCCAAGCAAGGTGAACGGCGTGGCGTTGACCTTGGTGAAGTTGCTCGGGTGGAGGATTTCAATCAGGACGATGGCCGAGGCCAGCAGGGTGACCATCAAGGTGCGCAGGGCGATACGTTTGGCAATCGAACCCTTGAGGGTGAAGAGGATGGCGAATTGGTTGACCTTGGGTCTGATGATCATGCTGGGCGATCCCGATTACGCAGGGTGAGGGCGGTTTCAACCGCCGGTCATGTTCATGAAGCGCACGACCTGCACGTCGTCGTTCACTTCGAAATTGTGCCTGTACGGCTTGAGTTTCATTGCCTCGATAATGGCTTTCTCCAGCCGCTGCGGTTGCCCCGGATGAGCGCGCAGCACGGCTTTCAGATCCACCGCATGCTCGTTACCCAGACACAGTAGCAGGCGCCCTTCGACGGTCAGCCGCACCCGGTTGCAGGTGCCGCAAAAATTGTGGCTGTGCGGCGAGATGAAACCCAGACGAATGTCCGGTGCTTCGGCCAGCCGCCAGTAGCGCGACGGGCCCTGGGTCGACTCGGCGGAGTCGATCAGGGTGTAGCGCTCGGCGATCTTCGCGCGCACCTGGGCGCTGGAGAAAAACGACTCCGCGCGGCTGTGTTCGCTGATGATCCCCAGCGGCATTTCCTCGATGAAGGAGACGTCGAGCTGGCGGTCGATGGCGAAGCTCACCAGATCGTTGATCTCCTGATCGTTGCGCCCCTGCATCACCACCACGTTGAGTTTAGTGCGGGTGAAACCGGCCTTGCGCGCCGCATCGATGCCGCTGATCACCTGCGCCAGATCACCGGTGCGGGTCATCTGTCTGAAGCGCTCCGGGTCGAGGCTGTCGAGGCTGATGTTCAGCCGCTTGACCCCGGCGTCGAACAGCGGCGCGGCGAGTTTGCCCAGCTGCGAGCCATTGGTGGTCAGGCACAGCTCACGCAGGCCGGGCAGGGCGGCAATCTGCTCGCACAGCTTGACCACGCCCGGACGGATCAGCGGCTCGCCGCCGGTCAGGCGAATCTTGCGCGTGCCCAACGCCACGAAGCTCTGCGCCAGTTGATAGATCTCCTCCAGCGTCAGCACTTGCTGGCGTGGCAGAAACTGCATGTCCTCGGCCATGCAATACACGCAGCGGAAGTCGCAGCGGTCGGTGACCGACATGCGCAGATAGTCGACGCGGCGGTTGTAACCATCGATCAAGACACGCTCTGACATGACAGCCTCGCAGGAGTGAGAAGTCCGCATTAACGGACCAGGTTGACGCAGGTTATGGGCAACTTCACAGGACGTCCAATCACTGTTTGTGAACGCTTGATTGAGCGCGTCGATGATCAATTGTTTTTTCTTGAAAGTTGCCGCTTTAGTTTCGCAAGGCCCTGTAAATAAAGGGTTTTTCAGCTTGATAGAGGGTTTCGATAAAGTGGTCATAAATAGCGATTAGACAATATTTTGTATCGGTTCATATCCTTGCCCCGGCAAATGAAACGACCGCTTTTTACTGTTGAAAGACGGTCGGATATTTAACCGAGATCAGGTTCATGCCTGTGTGCATCGTCATGGAGATGTCCCATGTCACAAGTCGACCGTTACAAACCTTACAAGGGGGCCGCTGCCGGTTGGGGCGCTGTGATCAGCCTGACCAAGAGTTGGCTGAGCAGTGAAAACGCCCTGAAAAACATCCGCGCCATGCTCAAGACCAACCAGAACGGCGGCTTCGACTGCCCGGGCTGCGCCTGGGGTGAAGCGCCCGGTGCGAGCATGCTCAAGTTCTGCGAGAACGGCGCCAAAGCGGTGAACTGGGAGGCGACCGGGCGTTTGGTCGACCCGGCGTTCTTCAACAAGTACACGGTGTCGAGCCTGGCCGAACAGAGCGACTACTGGCTGGAATATCAGGGGCGTCTGACCCACCCGATGCGCTACGACGCGCGGGTCGACCGCTACGTGGAAATCAGTTGGGAAGACGCGTTCGCGCTGATCGCCGAACACCTCAAGGGCCTGAAATCGCCGCACGAGGCCGAGTTCTACACCTCGGGCCGGGCCAGCAACGAAGCGGCGTTTCTCTATCAGTTGTTCGTCCGTGCCTACGGCACCAACAATTTCCCGGACTGCTCGAACATGTGCCACGAAGCCAGTGCGGTGAGCATGGGCGAGACGCTGGGCGTGGGCAAGGGCACCGTGGTCTACGAGGATTTGCATCACGCCGACGCGATTTTCGTCATCGGTCAGAACCCGGGCACCAACCACCCGCGCATGCTCGAACCGCTGCGTGAAGCGGTGAAACGTGGCGCGCAAGTGGTCTGCATCAACCCGCTGAAAGAGCGTGGCCTGGAACGTTTCCAGAACCCGCAGAACCCGCTCGAGATGCTCAGCAACGGCTGGGAAGCGACGAACACCGCGTACTTCCGCCCGGCGCTGGGTGGCGACATGGCGATGATCCGCGGCATGGTCAAATTCCTCCTGCAGTGGGAGCGTGAAGCCCAGGTCTCGGGCGGCGAGCCGGTGTTCGATCACGCCTTTATTGCCGAACACACCTCGGGTCTGGACAGCTACCTGGCAGAAGTCGACGCCACGACCTGGGAGCACATCCTCGAGCAGTCCGGCGTGCCGTTGCACGACATCGAACTGGCCGCGCGCATGTATGGCCGCGCCAAAAGCGTGATCATGTGCTGGGCCATGGGCCTGACCCAACATGTGCACTCGGTGCCGACCCTGCAGGAGGTCATCAACCTGCAACTGTTGCGCGGCAACGTTGGCCGTCCGGGCGCCGGTCTGTCGCCGGTGCGCGGACACAGTAACGTGCAGGGCGACCGCACCATGGGCATCAACGAACTGGCGCCGAAGGAGCTGATGGACGCCCTGGAAAAACGCTTCAACTTCAAAGTGCCGCGCATGCACGGGCACAACACGGTGATGGCGATTGGCGCGATGGAACGTGGCGAAGCCAAGGTGTTTATCGGTCTGGGCGGCAACTTCGCCCAAGCCACGCCGGACACCCCGCGCACCCACGAAGCGATGCGCAAACTCGACCTGACCGTGCACATCTCGACCAAGCTCAACCGCAGCCATCTGGTCACCGGTCGCGACGCGTTGATCCTGCCGTGCCTCGGCCGTACCGACATCGACATCCAGGCCGAAGGCCCGCAAGGCGTGACGGTGGAGGACACCTTCAGCATGGTGCATTTGTCGTTCGGTCAGTTGAAACCGAAGTCGGCGCATTTGAAATCCGAGCCGGCGATCATTGCCGGAATCGCCGCCGCGACATTGGGCAAACACCCGATCGACTGGGAATGGGCGGTGGGCGACTACGGGCGCATCCGCAACCTGATCGCGGACGTGATTCCGGGCTTCGAGAACTTCAACGAGAAACTGTTGATCCCGGGTGGTTTCCACCTCGGCAACGATGCCTCGGACCGCGTCTGGAACACCGAGTCCGGCAAAGCCCAGTTCACCCCGTGCGTGCTGCCGGAGCACTTGATCAGCGAAGGCGTGCGCAACCTGGCGGTCAAACCGGATCTGATCCTGCAGACCATGCGTTCCCACGATCAGTACAACACCACGCTGTACGGCCTCGACGATCGTTATCGCGGGGTCTACGGCATGCGCGACGTGATCTTCGCCAACGAACAGGACATCCAGCGACTCGGTTTCGAACCGGGGCAGAAGGTCGATCTGGTGGCGCTGTGGGATGACGAGCGCGAGCGTCGGGTCAGCGGGTTCACCCTGATCGCCTACGACATTCCGCCCGGTCAGGCCGCGGCGTACTACCCGGAAACCAATCCGCTGGTGCCGCTGGAAAGCTACGGCGACCGGACCTACACGCCGACCTCGAAATTCGTCGCGATTCGCCTCGAAGCGGCCAAGGTCAGCAACCTGATCCCGTCATCGGTGGCGTAACCCGCTACCGATAAAAACACTGGCAATTTGACTGGCTGCAGGCGTTCGCGCCTGGCGGTGGCCCGGGTTCGTGCTGCCGCTTTTCAGCCTGGATGAGGACATCATCATGCTCAACATGGAGGCACTGGACCTGGCGCGAATTCAATTCGCGTTCACGGTTTCGTTCCACATTATCTTCCCGGCGATCACCATCGGCCTGGCGAGTTTCCTCGCGGTACTCGAAGGCCTGTGGCTGAAAACCCGTAACGACACCTACCGTGATCTCTACCATTTCTGGTCGAAGATCTTTGCCGTCAACTTCGGCATGGGCGTGGTCTCGGGGCTGGTCATGGCCTACCAGTTCGGTACCAACTGGAGCGGCTTTTCCGACTTTGCCGGGAGCATCACCGGGCCGTTGCTGACCTATGAGGTGCTGACTGCGTTCTTCCTTGAAGCCGGTTTCCTCGGGGTCATGCTGTTCGGCTGGAACCGCGTCGGCCGTGGCTTGCACTTCTTTGCCACGGTGATGGTCGCCATCGGCACGCTGATTTCAACGTTCTGGATTCTCGCTTCCAACAGCTGGATGCAGACCCCGCAGGGTTTCGAAATCGTCGACGGGCGGGTGATGCCGCTGGACTGGCTGGCGATCGTGTTCAACCCGTCGTTCCCGTTCCGACTGGCGCACATGGCGATTGCCGCGTTTGTCGCAACGTCGTTCTTCGTCGGTGCGTCGGCGGCCTGGCATTTGCTGCGCGGCAACAACACCGCGCCGGTGCGCAAGATGTTTTCCATGGCGTTGTGGATGGCACTGATCGTGGCGCCAATTCAGGCCGTGGTCGGTGACGCCCATGGCTTGCCAGCGATGGCGATAGGTCAGACGACATCGATGGTTGACTGTGCTGGCCTCATCGCTGGCAGGCCAGCTCCCACAGGGGATGGGGATTGATTGGAAGAGGTGAGAACACTGCCGATTATTGTGGGAGCTGGCCTGCCAGCGATGGCGGTGGGGCAGTCGATATCGATGTTGACTGTGCTGGCCTCATCGATGGCAGGCCAGCTCCCACAGGGGATGGGGATTGATTGGAAGAGGTGAGAACACTGCCAATTATTGTGGGAGCTGGCTTGCCAGCGATGGCGATAGGTCCGACGACATCGATGTTGACTGTGCAGGCCTCATCGCAGGCAAGCCAGCTCCCACAGAGGATGGGGATTGATTGGAAGAGATGAGAACACTGCCGATTATTGTGGGAGCTGGCTTGCCAGCGATGGCGATAGGTCAGACGACATCGATGGTTGACTGTGCCGGCCTCATCGCTGGCAGGCCAGCTCCCACAGGGGATGGGGATTGATTGGAAGAGGTGAGAACACTGCCGATTATTGTGGGAGCTGGCTTGCCAGCGATGGCGATGGGGCAGTCGATATCGATGTTGACTGTGCTGGCCTCATCGCTGGCAAGCCAGCTCCCACAGGGAACACTAGTGTTTTTGGGAGTTACTGCGCCCCAAACATCGCCGTCCAGTAGATCCCGGCGCTGCTCTTTGGATCGGTCGCGTAGGCGGCGCCGAGTTCTTTGTATTGCGGGTTCATCAGGTTGGCGCAGTGGCCGGGGCTGGCGAGCCAGCCGTCGATGACCTTGCGCACGGTGTCTTGGCCGGCAGCAATGTTCTCGCCGACCAGTTGCCCGCCGTAGCCGGCCAGTTCGGCGCGGTCGCCCGGGGTGCGGCCGTCGCGGTCCTTGTGGTCGAAGTAGTTGTTGTTGGCCATGTCGCGGCTGTGATCCTGGGCGATCGTGCCCAGGCTCGCGTTCCAGGCCAATGGCCCGGCTGCAGCAAAGGCTTGCCCGCCGCATTGGCGTGGCTGGGCGCGGGCCACGTTGACCTGCTCGAGTAACTTCTGGCCTTCAGCCTGCGCATCACCGAGCTTCGCCGAGAGCAACGGTCGCGCCAGCACGATCCGCCAGTCGCGATCGGCGCGGCTGACCCCGACATCGACGAACTGCGGGTCCAGCACCACCTGACAGAAACTTTCCTCAATCGCCTTCATCGCCGATGCCGCATCCCGTGGGCCGTTGAGCGTAATCGCCTGCACATTGACCATCGGGTAACTGGCGCTGGCCATGGCCTGTTGCAGATCGACCGCACCGCTGGCCGGCAGTCTCAGCCGTGGGTCGGCCGACAGCGGTGGCAGTTCGTTGGACGCCTGGCTGCCGCAGCGCTGCGGCTGACTGCGATAGTTGTTGATCGACTCGATCAGTTGCGACTCGTCGGCAGCCATGGCCGAGGCGGCCACGACCAGGCCCACGGACAGCGTGGCAAAACGCAAGACGGATGGCATGAAGCGCATGGAAATCTCCCTTGAGCTGAGTGCGCTCATGATGCGCGAAATGGCCCGGGGGAATGCAATGTCTTTTTCTTTACCGAGCGGATTTTTCTGCGGAACGTTACTGCGGTATTTGCCGTCTACACTCTCCGAAGGCCCCGGGAACCGGGCGTCTCCCCCACGAAATACCTTGCCCGGAACGGGCGCTGCCGGAAGAACTGACATGGGATTGAAATGGTTGGCTGGCTGTTTCGCATTAACCCTTATGGCCGGCGTTGTGAACGCCACCGATCAGACCCCGATCAAGGCCAAGGCCGAAGAGAAAGCCCAGGTGCTGGAAGAAAAAGCCGCCGATAAAGTCAGCGCCGCACCGGCACCCAAATCCGAAGCGATCACCCCCACTGAAGTACAAGCCGTGGACCCCGCCGGCACCGCGCCGCTGGACGATCCGATCACCTGCCTGGCACGCAGTATCTACTGGGAAGCCAAGGGTCGCGACACCCCGGAAATGGAGGCGGTGGCCAATGTGGTGATGAACCGCCTGGGGCACGATGGCTTTCCAGGCACCGTGTGCGAAGTGGTCAAACAAGGTTCGGAAACCAAGAGCTGCCAGTTTTCCTGGTGGTGCGATGGCAAGGCGGATCAGGTCAAGGAAGACGCTGAATACACCCTGGCCAAGGATATCGCCGGCAAGGCGCTCAACCGCCAACTGCCGGATCGCACCCATGGTGCGCTGTACTTTCATGATCGCAACGTGCATCCCGGCTGGGCCAAGGAATACAAAAAGACCGCCGAAGTCGGCAAATTCCTCTTCTATAAACCGGCCGGTGGTGATGCGCGCTAGACGCAGACTTCCCGTACACAATTGCGCAGCCAGCGGTGCGCCGGGTCGGCGTCCATGCGCGGGTGCCAGAGCATCGACACGCTGATCGGCGGCATCCTGAAGGGCAGGGCGAAACTGTGCAGGCCCATGCGCAGCTTGCTGGTGTGACGCTCCGGGACGGTGGCGATCAGGTCCGATTCGCGGACCAGCGTCAGCGCCGCCGAAAAGCCGCCGAATGAAGTGACGATATCTCGGGTCAGTCCTGCGGCGAGCAGCGCCTCGTCGACCGGGCCGCTGCTGCGCCCGCGTCGTGAGATGAGAATGTGCTGGCCGCCGGCAAAGCGTTTGCTGCTGATCTTGCCCGAACTCAATGGATGGCCTTCGCGCACCACACCGATCCACTGATCCTCAAACAGGATGCGGCTGTGTAGCGCCGGATCGGTGCTGTCGTCGACCACACCGGTCTCCAGATCGACCCGGCCTTCGCGCAGCGGTGTGCTGTCCTTGTCGGCTTTTTGCACAAAGCGCAGACGCACGCCGGGGGCCTCTTCAGCAATGCGCGCGAGCAGCGCGGCGGCAAAGGTTTCGACAAAACCGTCGGTGTTGCGCAAGGTGAAGGTGCGTTGCAACTGGCCGGGATCGAGCACTTCGGCGGGGCGCAACACCGCCTCGGCTTCCTGCACCAGAGCGCTGACCCGTTCGCGCAACTCCAGCGCACGCGGGGTCGGCACCAGACCTCGGCCGGCGCGCACCAGCAGCGGATCGCCGGTGGTCTCGCGCAATCGGGCCAGGGCGCGGCTCATCGCTGACGGGCTCAACCGCAGAATGTGCGCGGCACGCGCGACGCTGCCTTCGCGCAACAACACGTCGAGGGTGATCAACAGGTTCAGATCCGGGGCGCTCATGACATGGCGTTCCATGCAGGTATCAAGTGCAAAGCATGCGTCTTGCGCCTTGCCTTGTCGAGACTCAGGCTATGCCGTCTGACCATCAGATGGAGCGCCCGATGCCCCGAACTCCCTTGAACACTCAAACCCGCTGGGCGCTGACCAGTCTGGCCCTGTCGATGTTGATGCCGTCACTGGACACCAGCATCGCCAACGCCGGGTTACCGACTCTGGCGGCAGCGTTCGATGCGACGTTTCAACAGGTGCAGTGGATCGTGCTGGCGTACCTGCTGGCGGTCACCACATTGATCGTCAGTGTCGGGCGCCTGGGCGATGTGTTCGGGCGGCGACGACTGCTGCTGATCGGCATCGGCATTTTCACCAGTGCTTCGTTGTGCTGCGCGTTGGCTCCGGGGCTGAGCTGGTTGATTGGCGCACGGGCGGTGCAGGGCCTTGGCGCAGCGATCATGTTTGCCTTGACCGTGGCGCTGGTGGCGGATGCAGTGCCCAAGACAAGGGCGGGCAGTGCGATGGGTTTGCTCGCCACCATGTCGGCCACCGGCACCAGCCTCGGGCCGTCGCTGGGTGGCCTGCTGATCGCGCATGTCGGCTGGCCGTCGATCTTTGTCCTCAACGTGCCATTGGGCTTGCTCAATGCGTGGCTGGTTTATCGCTATCTGCCGGCGGATCGGCCGACGCGGTCGAGGGTGGCGTTTGATTATCTCGGCACTGCGGTGTTGGTTTTGACCCTGGCGGTCTACGCGCTGGCGATGACACTGGAGGGTTTCACCCTGATATTGCTGCTGCTCAGCCTGTGCGGCGCAGGCCTGTTTATCGCGGTCGAAATGAAAGCCAAGGCGCCGCTGATTCGTCTGTCGTTGTTCGCCGACTCGCGACTGGGCAGCAGCCTCGCGCTGACGTTGCTGGTGACGACGGTGATGATGACCACGCTGGTGGTCGGGCCGTTTTACCTGAGCCGTGGACTGGGACTGGGCAGCACCGTGGTCGGTCTGGCGTTGTCCGTCGGGCCGCTGCTGGCGGCGTGCGGCGGGGTGCCGGCCGGGCGTCTGGTGGATCGCTTTGGCGCACGGCGGGTGGTGCCGGGGGCGTTGCTCGGGATGGTTGGTGGTTGCAGTTTGTTGGCGCTGTTGCCGATGAGTTTCGGTCTGCCGGCGTATCTGCTGCCGATGGCGCTGATCGCCAGCAGTTACGCGTTGTTCCAGGCAGCGAACAATACCGGGTTGATGGCGACGGTCAGTCAGGATCAGCGCGGCGTGGTCTCGGCCTTGCTCGGGCTGTCGCGCAATCTGGGCTTGATCACCGGCGCGGCAGTCATGGGGGCGGTGTTTGCGCTGGCCACGGGAGACCCGACGCAAGCCCCGGCCGAGGTGATCGGCCGCGGCTTGCACAGCACGTTTGGTGTTGCAGCCGCGCTGATGATCATGGCCCTTATCGTCAACTGGCGTGGGTACTCAAGATACTCGCCACCTGCTGTGGCTGGCAGTTGAGGTACGGCGAGGACTTCAGCCAGTGCTGGTCCGGGTACCAGGAGAACATGAACTGGCCGTCCTTGAGTTTGTCGATCACCTGTCTTGCCACTTGCGGGCGTACCGCCGGGCAACCCTGACTGCGACCGATACGGCCCTGACGTTTACTCCATAACGGGTTCACGTAGTCGGCGGCGTGGATCACGATGGCGCGGTCGCGAGCCATGTCATTGAAACCCGGCTCCAGACCGTCCATACGCAGCGAATAACCGTGGGTGCCCTTGTAGCTTTCCTGTGTGCGGAACAGGCCGAGGCTGGACTGGTAACTGCCTTCGCGGTTGGAGAACTGGGTAGCGAAGTTTTCCCCGGAATTGGACCCGTGGGCGACCAGGTCACGCAGCACCAGCTTCTGTCTGCTCAAATCGAAGATCCACAGCCGGCGGGCGGTGGAGGGCTGCGAATAGTCGATGATCGCCAGGTGGCGGGAAGGTTTCGCGCCGTTGTTGATCGCACATTGCATAGCGTTCAAGGCACCTTTCAGCGCCTGGGGATTGAGTTCCGGCGCGGCGTGCGCGAGGCTGGTCAAGAGAACCGGCGATGGCTTGCCGGCGGCGAAAGCTGGGCTGCTCACGACGACGAGAGTCGCAGTGGCCAGCAGAAGTCGGCGCAAAAACGTCAACATTTATAAAGTGTCCTCACTTGCTACTTATTTGGCACTTTGGCTCCTGACTCCCAGTCATACCCACAGACCCCTGATTCGGGCCTGACTGTTCAGCGCACCTGATGTAAGGTTGACCGTCATTGAGGCGGCCACGGATTGGAGTAAAGCAGTTGTTCAAAAAGTACGCATGCTACTTGAGCATTTGTTTGCTCGCTGCGCCGTTTGTCGCTTGTGCCGAGGAGCCGCTGCCGCCGTTGCAGACCCTGCCGACGCCACCGGCGCCAATGCCGGTTGAGCCGCAGAGTCCGCTGCAAGCGGTGCTGATCGGTTTGCCGCAGGCGTGCCCGGCGATTGCCGCGCATCTGAACGGCCCGGCGCTGTCGCAACTGCAAGCGTTCTACCAGCAGCAGGACTGGCTGCCGGTGTGGGCCAGCGAGACAGGGCGCTTGCCGGTCTTGCGCGCACAGTTGCAGCTGTTGGCCGATGATGGGCTCGATCCAAAGCGCTATCCGGTAGCGGCCAACCCGCCGCAGGATGGCGAATTGTGTGCCGATATCGACATCAGTCGTTCTTACCTGCAAGCACTGCAGGACCTGCATTACGGTCGTCTGCTGCAGTCACATTTCGAGCCGCTGTGGCATGCCGATGAGGCCCCGCGTGATCGGCAGGCCGAATTACTCGCGATCGCCGTACCCGGCCTGCATGACATCAAGGCCGCTTTCGATCTGGCCCGTCCGCATCTGGCGCAATACCAAAGCCTGCGCCATCTCTACGCCAGTCAACGGCTGCAAGCCTTGCCGCACTGGCAGTCGGTGGGCAACGGCCCGTTGTTGCGTCCGGCGATGGAAGACAAGCGCGTTCCGGAACTGGCCCGACGGTTGTACAGCGAAGGCTATCTGACCCACGCCATCGGTACGCCCGGCAATGCCTATGACGGTGTGCTGGTAGAGGCGGTGAAGAGCTTCCAGGCCAACCATTCGCTGCAGGCTGACGGGGTGGTCGGGCCGGGGACGATTGCCGAACTCAACATCACTCCGCTGACGCGCCGTGAACAATTGCGGGTCAACCTCGAACGCTTTCGCTGGCTGGCCCAGGACATGGAGCCCAACGGCTTGCTGGTCAACGTTGCTGCCGCCGAGCTGACGCTGTATGAGGGGGGAGTGCCGGTCTGGCAGACCCGCACCCAGGTCGGGCGTGCCGAACGGCAGACCCCGCTGCTCAAATCCCGGGTCACGCGCCTGACCCTGAACCCGACCTGGACCGTGCCGCCGACCATCTGGAAGGAAGACAAACTGCCGGCGATCCGCAAGGATCAGACCTTTCTCAGCCGCCAGAACCTGCAAGTGCTCGACGCCCATGGTCAGCCGTTGGCTGCAGCGGATATCGACTGGGACAATCCCGGCAACATCATGCTGCGCCAGGACGCCGGGCCGCGAAATCCGCTGGGGCAACTGGTGATCCGCTTCCCCAACCCGTTCGCGGTGTACCTGCACGACACGCCGAGCAAGGCGCTGTTTGACAAGGGGCCGCGCGCATTCAGCTCCGGCTGCGTGCGGGTCGAGCACCCGATGCAACTGCGTGACCTGCTGCTGACCCCGGCGGAACGCACGCGCACCGACACCTTGCTCGCCACCGGCAGCACCCACGAATTCCGCCTGTCGGCACCGGTGCCGATCCTGATGACTTACTGGACGGCACAGGTCGGCAAGGATGGGCAGGTGCGTTATTCGCCGGATATCTACAGCCGCGACAGTGCGCTGCTCGCCGGTCTCGACGGCGCCCACTGAGTTCCGGATTTGCAGCAGCCCCCCCCCTGTGGGAGCGGGCTTGCTCGCGAAAGCGTCAGTTCAGTCAACATCAATGCTGACTGTACCGGCCCCTTCGTGAGCAAGCTCACTCCCACACTTGATCGTGGCCAGCCCTGAATCCTTCATCCACCACAGCCCCAGTGGGAGCGAGCTTGCTCGCGAAAGCGTCAGGTCAGCCAACATCAATGCTGACTGTGCCGACCCCTGCGTGAGCAAGCCCACTCCCACACTTGATCGTGGCCAGCCCTGAATCCTTCATCCACCACAGCCCCAGTGGGAGCGAGCTTGCTCGCGAAAGCGTCAGGTCAGCCAACATCAATGCTGACTGTGCCGACCCCTTCGTGAGCAAGCTCACTCCCACACTTGATCGTGGCCAGCCCTGAATCTTTCATCTACCACAGTCCCCTGTGATAGCCAGTGTGATTCGTGGCAGTTGCGCAGCGTCTAGCCCCAGTGTCCCCGCAATCCCATGGGGCGAGACTTCGGAACCCGGCATGCAAGCGCTGTTGAACGAGATTCTTGACGCTGTCCGGCCCCTGATCGGGCAGGGCAAGGTGGCTGACTACATTCCCGCCCTCGGCACCGTGCCGGCCAATCAGCTGGGCATTGCGGTGTATGGCAACGACGGCGAAATGTATTGCGCCGGCGACGCCGAGACGCCGTTCTCGGTACAGAGTATTTCCAAGGTGTTCAGCCTGGTGCAGGCAATCGAGCATTCCGGCGAGGCGATCTGGGAGCGCCTGGGGCACGAGCCGTCCGGCCAGCCGTTCAACTCGCTGGTGCAACTGGAGTTCGAACGCGGGCGTCCGCGCAATCCGTTCATCAATGCCGGGGCGCTGGTGATCTGCGACATCAATCAGTCGCGATTCGCCGCGCCGGCCTTGTCGATGCGTGACTTCGTGCGGCGCCTGTCGGGCAATCCGCAGGTGATCGTCGACGGCAAGGTCGCCGAATCCGAATACCAGCATCGCGCCCGCAATGCGGCCATGGCGTACCTGATGCAATCGTTCGGCAACTTCCACAACGATGTCGAAGCGGTGCTGCGCAGCTACTTCAGCCACTGCGCGTTGCGCATGAACTGCATCGATCTGGCCCGGGCGTTCTGCTTCCTCGCCAACGACGGTTTCTGCAAGCACAGCGGCGAACAGATCCTGACCCGGCGCCAGACCCAGCAGGTCAACTCGATCATGGCCACCAGCGGCCTGTACGACGAGGCCGGCAACTTCGCCTACCGCGTCGGTCTGCCGGGCAAGAGCGGGGTCGGCGGCGGGATCGTCGCGGTGGTGCCCGGGCAGTTCACGGTGTGCGTGTGGTCGCCGGAACTCAACGCCGCCGGCAACTCGCTGGCGGGGATGGCGGCGCTGGAGATGCTCAGTTCGCGGATTGGCTGGTCGGTGTTCTGACCTGATCTTCCAAACACCACGAAACCTGTGGGAGCGGGCTTGCTCGCGAAGAGGCCAGCACATTCAATATCCATGTTGATGGTGCCGACGCCTTCGCGAGCAAGCCCGCTCCCACAGGGTTGGTGGTGTTTGTAGAAGGTGTGTTTCAGCGCAGAATCCGCTACATTTTCCGGCCGCCCCTCATATGGTGAATCCGCTTCATGTCTCTTGCGCTCGAACGTCTAGTCGCTGGCACGCCGATCCCTTTCGCTGGTAACCGCGTGACCGTGGTCAGCCCCGAACTGGCGGCACGGTTTCAGCCCGGTGACCACCTGCTGGTCGAGCAGGTGAGTGGCGAGCTGTTGCTGATTCCGGTGGTCGATCAACAAGCGGCTGCGGTGGCAATCGAGCGTGCTGAAGCGGCATTCACTGCATTGTCGGCAGTGTCCGACGAAGCCATCAGTCGCTTCTTCGACCTGTTCGCGCAACGCCTGGAAACCCCGGAATGCTGGACCTTGATCGAAGCCGCGAACCTGGCCGACATCGAGCGAGCCAAGGCCCGTGGTCGCTCGACCACCCGACTGCTCGCCGACGAGCGCATGCGCCGCGACATGATCGCCGGTCTGCGCGCCTGGCGTGATGCGCCGGCCACGCGCGGCAAAGTCATCAGCTGCGTGGAACACGACGGCTGGAAGGTCGAGCAAGTGGTGTCGCCGCTGGGCATCGTCGCCTTCGTGTTCGAAGGACGACCGAATGTGTTCGCCGATGCCGCCGGCGTACTGCGCACTGGCAACACCGCAGTGCTGCGCATTGGCAGCGACGCGTTGGGCACCGCGCAAGCGATCGTCACTCACGCGCTGAACCCGGCGCTGGCCGATGCTGGTTTGCCGGCGGGTGCGGTGTCGCTGGTGGAAAGTGTCAATCACGCGGCCGGGTGGGCGATGTTTGCCGACCGGCGTCTGTCGCTGGCGGTGGCCCGGGGTTCGGGGCGTGCGGTCAGCCAGTTGGGCAGCATCGCCCAGCAGGCGGGCACGGCGGTCAGCCTGCATGGCACCGGCGGCGCCTGGTTGGTTGCCGATCGTGATGCCGATGCCACACGTTTTGCCGCCGTGGTGCGCAATTCGCTGGATCGCAAAGTCTGCAACACCCTGAACGTCTGCCTGATTCACCGCGAGCGCGCCGCCGAACTGGTGCCGCTGTTCCTCGATGCGCTGAAGCAGGCCGGCAATGCACGCGGGCAGGGCTGCAAATTGCACATCGTCGCAGGCAGCGAGAATTGCCTGCCGGCCGAGTGGCAGAACGCGACGGTCGAGGTCTATCGCGCCGAGGGTTATCAGACCGAAGCCCTGGCCGAAGCGCTGGCTGAATCAGAGCTGGGCCGCGAGTGGGAGTGGGAAGAAACCCCGGAAGTCAGCCTGATGATCGTCGACGATCTGGATCAGGCGATCACGTTGTTCAACCGCTACAGCCCGCAGTTCACGGTGTCGCTGATCAGCGAGGATGCTGGCGCTCAGGAACGCTTTTACAACGCGGTGAACGCTCCGTTTGTGGGCAATGGGATTACCCGCTGGGTCGATGGGCAGTACGCGTTGAACAAGCCGGAACTGGGTCTTTCGAACTGGGAGAGCGGGCGCTTGTTTGCGCGCAGTGCGATTCTTTCGGGGGATGGGGTGTTTACGGTGCGGAGTCGTATGACTCAGATCGACCTCACCGTAAAACGCTGACGCTGATCCTGAAGTAGCCACCTGCCTCTGTAGGAGCTGCCGAAGGCTGCGATCTTTTGTTCC
>NZ_JANLOG010000151.1:0-16307 GCF_025466205.1 Pseudomonas sp. 13B_3.2_Bac1 | reverse complement strand
CCCCCCCCCCCCCCCCCCCCCCCCCCCCCCCCCCCCCCCCCCCACAGGGGGTTCTGCGGTATTCGTCAGATCCCGGCCAATGCCAGATCCATCGCAAAGTAGGTGAAGATCAGATCCGCACCCGCGCGCTTGATCGCGCCCAGGCTTTCACGCACCACACGGTCCTCGTCGATCGCGCCGGCCTGCGCACCGAACTTGATCATCGCGTACTCGCCGCTGACCTGATACGCCGACAGCGGCAGGTTCGAGGCTTCACGAATGTCGCGGATGATGTCGAGGTACGCACCGGCCGGTTTGACCATCAGCGCGTCGGCGCCTTCCTGCTCGTCGAGCAGCGATTCACGCAGGGCTTCGCGGCGGTTCATCGGGTTCATCTGATAGCTTTTGCGGTCGCCCTTCAGCGCACTGCCACCGGCCTCGCGGAACGGGCCGTACAGTGCCGAGGCGAATTTGGTCGAATAAGCCATGATCGGAATCTGGGTGAAACCTGCGTCATCCAGCGCGCGGCGAATCGCCCGCACCTGACCGTCCATCGCCGCCGACGGGGCAATCACGTCAGCGCCGGCACGCGCCGCGGCCACCGCCTGTTTACCAAGGTTGATCAGGGTCTGGTCGTTGTCGACCTCGTGGTTGTGCATCACGCCGCAGTGGCCGTGATCGGTGTATTCGCAGAAGCAGGTGTCGGACATCACGATCATTTCCGGCACGGCGTCCTTGGCAATCCGCGACATGCGCGAAACCAGGCCGTTTTCGCGCCAGGTGTCGCTGCCGTTGGCGTCCAGATGATGGGATACGCCAAAGGTCATCACCGACTTGATGCCGGCACGGGCATAGCGCTCGATTTCGCTGGCCAGCTTGCGCTCGGGAATGCGCATCACCCCCGGCATGCTCTTGATCGGCACGAAGTCATCGATCTCTTCTTCGACGAAAATCGGCAGCACCAGATCATTCAGGCTGAACTCGGTTTCCTGGAACAGACTGCGCAGGCTCGCATTGCGGCGCAGACGGCGGGGACGTGCTTCGGGGAACTGGCTGGACATGGATCTTCCTGAAAACGGCAGATGAGACGAAAGTCGTAGGGGGCGAAGCTTATGCCTTCGGTGGGCGCAGGTACAAACCTGGATCAATCAAGAGTGCATTACCGAGGACGCAATAATCTGCGGGCGTCATCACTATTCCTGTGGGAGCGGGCTTGCTCGCGAAGGAGGTGTATCAGAAAAAGACGTGTTGACTGACACGACGCCTTCGCGAGCAAGCCCGCTCCCACAGGGTTATGTGTGGCCTCAGGAAGGAATGGTCAACCCGCGCACCACAGCCGGCCGTGCCAGAAAGCGCTCCAGCACCCGGGTCACGTTCGGGAAATTATTGATCCCGACCAGATCCCCCGCCTCATAGAACCCGATCAGGTTACGCACCCACGGGAACGTGGCAATGTCGGCGATGGTGTAGCGCTCGCCCATGATCCAGTCGCGACCTTCCAGGCGTTTGTCGAGCACGTTGAGCAGGCGCTTGCTCTCCTCGACATAGCGGTCACGCGGACGCTTGTCCTCGTAGTCCTTGCCGGCGAATTTGTTGAAGAAACCGAGCTGGCCGAACATCGGGCCGATACCGCCCATCTGGAACATCAGCCACTGAATCGTCTCGTAACGCAGCGCGCCTTCCTGCGCCAGCAACTGACCGCTCTTGTCGGCGAGGTAGATCAGGATCGCGCCGGACTCGAACAGCGGCAGCGGCTGGTCTTGCGGGCCGTGGGGATCGAGGATCGCCGGGATCTTGTTGTTGGGGTTCAGCGACAGGAACTCGGGAGACAGCTGATCCTGCGTGTCGAAGCCCACACGATGCGGCTCGTAGGGCAGGCCGATCTCTTCGAGCATGATCGAGACCTTGACGCCGTTGGGGGTCGGCAGGGAATAGAGCTGAATCCAGTCAGGGTACTGCGCGGGCCATTTGTGGGTGATGGGGAACGCGGACAGATCGGTCATGGGAAACATCCAGTCACATGGAAAGCAATGATCATAATGTAGGAGCTGCCGCAGGCTGCGATCTTTTGATCTGGCTTTAAAAACCAAGATCAAAAGATCGCAGCCTGCGGCAGCTCCTACACGAACCGTAACATCCTGCGGGTAAGGTGCCTGAACCAAACCGGCCTCAGAGGACTCTGAGCTATGCCTTTCGCACAGGAAGCGCAACACACGACATGGACAACATCCGGTGCTGGGAGCCCGCGGTGTAAGGGTTGGTCAACCCCAACCGAATCTGCTGAAGAATCCTTTATTCGATGACGAACCTCATGAGTTTCGCCAAACGCTTCAAACATCGCGCCTACGTGGCCCTGCCCTCCCTGCTGGCGGTCAGTGCGCTGACCTTGTCGCTCGAATCGAGCCAGATTCGCGCGCAACCGGTGGACGGCACCCAGACCCTGATTTTCCTGCGCCACGCGGAAAAGCCCGCCGGCGGTCTCGGCCAGCTCAACTGCCAGGGCCTGAACCGGGCGATCGAACTGTCGACCCTGCTGCCGGAAAAATTCGGCAAGGCCGATTACGTGTTCGCCGCCAACCCCACGCGCAATGTCGAGGAAGGCGAACAAGACAACTCCTACAGCTACATCCGCCCGTTGATGACCATCAGTCCCGCGGCGATCAAGCTCGGCCTGCCGGTGAACATCGAGTTCTCCGCCAACGACACCAGTGACCTGGCGCGCGAGCTGACCGAAGACAAGTACCACAACGCAACGATCTACACCGCGTGGTCGCACGGTTATCTGCCGGAGCTGATCAACAAGGTTGCCGGCAAGGCCGTCGGCGAAAAGCAGACCATCACCGATGACTGGGCGGCTGGCGATTTCGATTCGCTGTATGTGCTGACCCTGACCTGGCACAACGGCAAGGCCAGCCTGCAGAGCCACAGCTACAAGCAGGGGCTGGATAACGGCAAGGTGACTTGTCCGACTTGATTCTTGCGGTGCCTGTGCCGGCCCTTTCGCGAGCAAGCCCGCTCCCACACTGGATCTTCACTGGGCAGAAATTTTGTGCCTGACGCAGATCCCCTGTGGGAGCGGGCTTGCTCGCGAAGAGGCCCGCAAGAACACCCTCAAACCTGCTGATTCACCCGCTCGCGCAAATACTCCAACACCGCCCCGCGCTCCCCGGCAAACTCGATCCGCCCGCCCTTCTTCTCACGCTGGAACGCATACATCGGGTCGTAATACTCGCGCAGCAACACGCTGATCCAGTCACGGAACGCCTCGACCGATCCGCTGCGCGCCTGCTCCGCCAAGGCCTCTTCCATCTGCAGGAACATCCGCTGATGGCGTTCGCCGCCCAGCCGGCGCTGGATGTTGTTCAAACTCGCAATCAGCCGATCGGCATACAGCGCAAAGCCCTGCTCGCCATGCACCGCGACAAACTCGGCGTGCAGGTTGATCACATAATCCTGCAGAATCCGCTCGACCCGCTGCTCCAGGCTGTCTTCGAGCCAGACCATCGGCGCCACTTGCATGCCTCGGTACAGCGGCAATGGCAAGGCACAGCTGCCGACTACCCGGCTCTCGTCTTCCAGCACAAACTGCTGGATTCCGCCCGCGCGCTTTTTCAGCAGATCAACAGCCAGACGGTTTTCAAAATCGATGTTGGTCGGTTGGCCGGTGGCGCGCTTGCCGAAACTCGAGCCCCGATGATTGGCGTGGCCTTCCAGATCCAGACCATTACTCAACTGCACCAACAGTTCGGTCTTGCCGGTGCCGGTCATCCCGCCCAGCAGCACCAGATCGCACTCGGCCACGGCCTGATCGACCGTCTCCAGCAGGAACGTGCGCATGGCCTTGTAGCCACCGCCGACCCGCGGGTAATCGATGCCGCCCTGCTCCTTGATCCATTGCTGGACGATCTGCGAACGCAAGCCGCCGCGAAAGCAATACAGATAGCCGTCGGGGTGTGCCCGGGCAAACTCGACCCAACCCTGAATCCGCTGCTCCCGCACTTCGGCAGACACCAGCCGCTCACCCAGGGCGATGGCGGCTTGTTGCCCATGCTGCTTGTAGCAGGTGCCCACCTGTTCGCGCTCGCGGTCGTTCATCAGCGGCAGGTTGACCACGCCGGGAAACGCGCCGTGGGCAAACTCGACCGGCGCACGGGCATCCATCATCGGCCGGTCGTTGAGGAAAATATCGCGGTAATCGGTGCAGTCGAGTGTCATCAATTCACCTCGACTGCGTGGGTCTGTCGCTCGACCAGTTCGCCGATCGGCGCCAGGTCCAGGCCCAGTTCGGCAGCCACGGCGAGGAATTCGGCGTTGCCTTCGGGAGTCACTGCAATCAGCAGACCGCCGCTGGTCTGCGGGTCGCACAGCACGCGCTTGTGCAACTCCTGCAGACGGCCAAGCTTGCTCGAATAACTGTCGAAGTTGCGCAGAGTGCCGCCGGGCACGCAGCCCTGTTCAAGATAGTATTCGACGCTGTCCAGACGCGGCACGTGGTTGTAGCCGATGCGTGCGGTCAGGTGGCTGCCATCGGCCATTTCCACCAGATGCCCGAGCAGACCGAAACCGGTGACGTCAGTCATCGCGGCGACCCCGGCGAGTTTGCCGAAACGGCTGCCGGGCTTGTTCAGGGTGCACATCCAGTCGCGGGCCACACCAATGTCGCCGGGGCGCAATTTGCCCTTTTTCTCGGCGGTGGTCAGGATGCCGATGCCCAGCGGCTTGGTCAGGTACAGCAGGCAACCGGCGCTGGCGGTGTCGTTGCGCTTCATGTGGCGCTTTTCCACCAGACCGGTCACGGCCAGACCGAAAATCGGCTCCGGCGCATCAATCGAATGCCCACCGGCCAGCGGAATGCCGGCGGCGTCACACACCGCGCGCCCGCCGCGAATCACTTCCCGCGCCACTTCCGGCGCCAGCACATTCACCGGCCAGCCGAGGATCGCAATCGCCATCAACGGATCGCCGCCCATCGCATAGATGTCGCTGATCGCATTGGTCGCAGCGATCCGGCCGAAGTCGAACGGATCGTCGACAATCGGCATGAAGAAGTCGGTGGTCGACACCACACCGCGCTCGGCGTCGATCTCGTACACCGCCGCATCATCACGCGAGGCATTGCCGACCCACAGTTTCGGGTCAAGGTTCTGCGCACCGCTGCCGGCCAGAATCACTTCCAGCACCTGCGGGGAAATCTTGCAGCCACAACCGGCACCGTGGCTGTATTGGGTCAGACGAATCGGCTCGCTCATGGGAGAGTCTCTGGCAGTTGATGGGGCGGATTCTAGCAGAGCGCGGGCCGGCTGATTTTTGCGCTGACTGTCCGGCCCCCTTCGCGAGCAAGCCCGCTCCCACACTTGATCGCTGCCATCCGCAAATCCTGCTTTCACTGAAGATCCTCTGTGGGAGCGGGCTTGCTCGCGAAAGCTATCGACGGGTCACCACGATTTCACGACCGAACATTCTGTCCGGACCAAAAAAAACCGCCCTTTCGGGCGGCTAAAGTACTTCGACCATGATTCAGAAGCTTTGACTGAAGCTGATGTTGAACGCGCTGTCGTTGTTGTCGCTCGACACCTGGCCCGAGTAGCCGATGCCCAGCTTGCCGGTCGGGGTGACCTGGAAGTCGATGCCGGCTTCGAGCAATGCGCTGTCCTTGGCGATGGGTACGCCCTGGGTGCTGAACGAGGCGCCGCCGTCGATGAAGGTCAGGTCGGCGTCAGGTTTGGTGTCGCCGTAGGCATGTCGCCAGCCGATGGCCGCACGTGGCGTCAGTTGGCTGCCGTTGGCCAGGGTCACCAACTTGCCGACGCGTACCCCGAGGGTCGAGTAGGTGATGTCCTGATCGGCATCAGCCTTCAGGCGCCCCACTCCACCTTTTTCCTTGCCGGTGTCGCTGTCGTAGTTGACGTAGGCAAGACCGGCGAACGGTTCGATGGCAACGCCTGCCGCGTTGATCGCGTAACCCACTTCACCGAACACCTGCGCACTGCGTGCGTCGTAATCGGCCTTCAGGCGATCGTTGTAAGTACCGACGCTGACATCGCGTTTGGTCTCGATGCTGTGCCAGCTGTAAGCCGCGCCAAGGCGCACCGCCAGTGCATCGAATTGCGAGTTCAGATAACCGGCCAGGTGGTAGCTGTCGACCTTGGCATCCGAGTTGCGATCATGCGCGTTGAGGTTGCTGCGGGTGTAGCCGGCCGCCATCCCGGCACGCCAGGTGTCATCCAGCGCCTTGTCGGTGCCGAGCATGAAACCGCCGAGGTTGCGATCGACTTTCGCCGTGTTGCTGTCGCCGCCCATGTCGCCCCAGGCACCGATAGCCCGGATCCAGCCGACCATTTCACCGTGGCAGCCGTTGCTGCTCAGTTGCGTGTCGCTCGGTGCCAGGGTTTTGCGTGGATCATCCGCGGCGCTGCACGACGGCTGGCGCATGCGGTCATTGACCGCCTCGCGGATGAAGCGCGAGTCCTCCAGCATGGCGCTGGCGGTGCTGGCGTGGATTTCACCCGACAGGCTGTCGAACGCATTGCGCGCACCGGCCACGCTGAGGTTGACGATCTGGTTCTGCAACGCTGCGCCGGCCGCACCGTTATTGGACAGTGCCGTGGCGGTGCCGCGCTGGTTGCCCGTGGCAGCGACATCGGCGAACGAGTTGCCGTTGCGGCTCACGGCCAGGGTGACCGAGTCGGCACCGTAGACCAGCGAGCTGTCGAGGAACGCGTACTGCGGCAGATCGGTGGCACTGAAGGTGCCGGTCACCCCACCGCCTGCAGTGATCAGCGAGTAAGTGGTGTTGCCGGTGAACGGCGCCAGGCTGTTGACCACCAGGCCGCCGCCCAATGCCGCCGTACCACCCACCGCCAGCGGTGTCGCGGTTGGCGAGCTGACGGTCAGCGCCAGTACACCATCACTGCTGTTGGTCAGGTTGCCGGCCACGCTCAAGGTGCCGTCCGCGCCACCGGAAGCCACCACACCGTGGTTGACCACTGAGCCGACGCTGCCATTACCGCTCAGGCCTGCGCCGTTGGCGACCGTGACTTGTGCACCCAACGAAGCCCGGGCCGCACGGCTGCCGACTTGCAACACGCCTTGATCGACCGAGACGGTGCCACTGAACGGCTGATTACCGGTCAGCAACAACGTGCCGGCGCCGCGTTTGGCCATCGCCCCGAGTCCGCTGAGGATGCCGTTGAACTGGCCATTGGCATTCTGCTGGAACACCAGTGTGGCGTTGTCGGTGATGTTGCCTTGCAGGCTGGTGGTGTTACCGATCAGCGTACCGCCACTGACGGTGGTACCCCCGCTGTAGGTGTTGGCGCCAGTCAGTACAAGGGTGCCGGAATCGAGTTTCTCGATACCGCCGGTGCCGATCAGCGGCACGTCGATTTCAGCACTTGCCCCGGCATTGACCCGCACCGGCGCCAGACTGCCGTCGGCACCGTTGACCGGCGTCAGCGTACCGCCAGCCCCCGGAGCCAGACTGTAGCCGCTGGTGAGGAACTGCAGGCCAGTGAAGTTTTGATTGCCCTGCACGGTGACTGTACCAGCCTGACCGCCGAACACCGCGAACTGACCATTGGACGCCAACGCTTGCGTACCGCTCGGATCGGTCCAGTTGGTGCCCGGGCCCCACACGCCGCTACCGCCACCAATGCTGCCGTCAGGATTGGTGGTGCCACCGTTCCAGAACTGCACTTCACCCGGTGTGCCCTGCACCAGCAGGTTGACCTGATTGGCGATGGCGGTTTGCAGCGTCAGGTTGGCCGCCGATACCGGCAGGCTGCCGTAGACCAGACCGTTGTCGGTCAGGCTGCCGCCGTAGCGGAACAGTTGATAGACCCCGGTACCAAAGCCGCCGGCATTGCTGATATTCAGCGTGCCGTCGAGGGTCAGGTTGCCGGCGACGTTGACCACGGTGGTTGAGCTGGTGGCCGAGCCGAGACTGAAGTCCAGGTTGGTGCCCGAGGACAACGCCAGCGAACCGACCGACAACGGTGTGACACTGCCGCCACCGATCAGCGTCGCACCACTGGCCAGTTGCACGTTGCCGCCCAGTTGCCCGCTGCCGCCGACTTTCGCGCCGCTGGCAACGTTGACGTTGGCGCTGTTGAGCACGCCATTGACGATCAGGTTGCCGGCCTGCACCGAGGTGTTGCCGGTGAAGGTGTTATTGCCGGTCAGGAGCAATTGGCCGGTGCCGGTTTTGTTCAGCGTGCCGGCGCCGGTGAGGTTGCCGGTATAGCTGCCGTCGGCGTTCTGCGCGAAGGTCAGCGCCGCGTTGTTGACGATCGCGCCTTGCAGGCTGCTGGTGTCGCCGGTGGTCGTGCCACCGTTCAGCGTGGTCCCGCCGCTGTAGGTATTGGCGCCACTCAGCACAAGATCACCGCTGCCGTTTTTCACCAGACTGCCAGTGCCGGTGACGGCGCCAAGCAGTGTGGTGTTCTGGTTACCGGCCAGGGTCAGTTGCGAGCCCAGATTGATCGCGTTGGCCAGTTGCAGCGCCGAAGTGCTGTCGAGGGTGCCGTTGCCGGTCACGTTGAGTGCACCGCTACTGATTGCGCTGTTGTTGCCCAGCACCAGCGTGCCGCCTGCGAGTTGAGTGCCGCCGCTATAGGTGTTGCTGCCGTTGAGCGTCAGGCTCGACGCCCCGGTCTTGATCAGACTGCCGCTGCCGCTGACTACACCACCGAGGGTCAAGGCGTTGCTGCCGGCGACGGTCAGGCCGCCGTTGAGTACCACGTTGTTGGCCAGGCTGACCGCGGCGTTGCTGTCCAGTGCGGTACCGTCCGCAGCGGTCAAAACACCGCTGCCGAGCGCGGCATTGTTGCCGACCACGATCTTGCCGCCATTGAGCGCGGTGCCACCGGTGTAGCCGTTGGCAGCGTTGAGCACCAGCGTACCGGTGTCGTATTTGCCGAGGGTGCCGCTGCCGTTGAGCGCGACGCCGACGGTCGCGGTGGCGTTCGGATCGACGCGTACCGAGGCATTGCCCAGCGAACCGTTGACCAGGTTCAGCGAACCCGCCGTGCCGTTCTGCAGGCTGTAGCCGTCGGTGACGAACTGCATGCCGGTGATGGTTTGCGCACCGTTGACGGTCACAGTGCCCGCCGTTCCCTGGAACACCGCGAAGTTGCTGGTCCAGGCCTGATTGGTGATGCCGTTGACGTCGGTCCAGTTGGTGGTACCGGTGCCCCAGGTGCCGCTGCCGCCATCGACCGAACCGTTGGCGATCAGTTGATTGCCGTCCCAGAACTGCACGGTGACGCCCGGTGCACTCACCAGCAGATTGATCTGGTTGGCCAGCGCCGTTTGCAGGGTCAGATCGCCAGGGGTCACGCTGCCCGGCACAGTGCCGATCAGCATGCCGTTGTCAGTGAGGCCGCCGGTGTAGTTGATCAGGCGATACACGCCGCTGCCGAAGCCGCCGATATCGCTGACATTCAAGGTGCCGTCGAGGGTCAGGTTGCCGCCGACATTCACCAGCGCATTACCGCCACCGGAGACCGGTGCACCCAGGCCGACATCGAAGTTGGCGTTGCCGTTGAACACCAGCGAATCCACCGACAGCGTGCTGCCGGTGACAGCTGCCAGATGCCCGCCATCGGCCACGGTCACGGCGCCGGTCAAGGTGCCGCTGCCGCCGAGAGTGCCGCCACTGTTGACCAGCACGTTGCCGCTGGCCAGCGAACCGTTGACCTGCAGGGTGCCGGCGTTGACGTTGGTATCGCCGGTCAGGTCGCTGATGCCGCTGAGCGTCAGCGTGCCAGTGCCGAGTTTGGTCAGGCCGCCGTCGCCGCTGAGGACACCGGCGAAGGTGCTGCTGACGTTGTTGCCACCGAGGCTCAGGGTGTTGCCGGTGCCGATCAACGCGGTACCGCTGCCGGTCAGGCTGGCGAGGCTGCCCGAAGCGCCGAGATTCAGCGCCGCGCCGCCCGCGAGATTGACCGTGGCGTTGTTGCCCAGCGCCGAATTGCTCAGGGTGGTCAGGCTGCCGGACAGCACATCGAAGGTGCCGCTGAAGGTGTTGTTGCCCGACAGCGTTACATCGGCCAGACCGTTTTTGGTCAGGGTGCCGGCCCCGGCGATCACACCGCCGAGGGTCAGGTTGTTGTTGCCGGTCAGACCGAGGTTGGCATTGAGGTTGATGTTGTTCGCCAGCACCAGCGGGGAGCTGCTGTCGAGACTCGAAGCGCCAGCCACTGTCAGCACACCGCTACCCAGTGCTGCGCCGGTGCCGAGGGTCAGCGTACCCGCATTCAGCGTAGTACCGCCGCTGTAGGTGTTGATGCCGTTGAGCGTCAGGTTCGACGTGCCGTTCTTGATCAGCCCGCCCGCGCCACTGACCACGCCAGCGAGCGTCAGGTTGTTGCTGCCGGTGTTGCTCAGGTTGGCGTTGAGCACCACGTTGTTGCCCAGGCTCAGCGCAGCGCTGCTGTCCAGCGCGGAGGTACCGGCCACGGTCAGGTTGCCCAGGCCGAGTGCCGAGTTGCTGCCAGCGGTCAGGGTGCCCGCCGTCAGCGTAGTGCCGCCGAGGAAATTGTTGTTGCCGCTCAGGGTCAGGTTGGACGCGCCGTTCTTGGTCAGGCTACCCGCACCGTTGATGGTGCCAGCCAGGGTCAGATCGGCATTGCCGCCAATGCCGAGGTTGCCGGCAAGGTTTACCGCGTTGTTCACCGAGACTGCTGTGCTCGCATCCAGCGTGGTGCCGCCAGCCGCGTTCAGCGTGCCGGAACCCAGCGCCGAGTTCGACGCCAGAATCAGTGCGCCGGCATTCAACGCCACCGGCCCGAGAAAGGCGTTGTTGCCGCCAAGGGTCAGGCTCGCCGCGCCATTTTTGATCAGCCCGCCGGTACCGCCGATCACCCCGTTGAGGGTCAGCGCATTGCTGCCGACCACGGTCAGGTTGCCGTTGAGCGTTGCCGCGTTCGCCAAAGTGACCGCTGTGTTGCTATCGAGTTGTGTGCCAGCGTTGGCGGTCAGCGTGCCGCTGCCCAGCGCGGTGTTGCTGCCGACGATGATCTTGCCGCCGTCCAGTTGCGTACCGCCGCTGTAGGTGTTGGCGCCATTGAGCACCAGGATACCGGCGTCGAGCTTATTGAGGATGCCACTGCCGTTGATGCTGGCGCCGATGGTCGCGGTCACACCCGGATCGACCCGCACCGCCGTGGTCCCACCACTGCCATTGACGGCGGTCAGTTGTCCCGCCGCGCCGTTCACCAGGTTGTAGCCGTCGGTGAGGAACTGCATGCCAGTGAACAGCTGCGTGCCATTCACGGTCACAGTGCCGGCGGTGCCCTGGAACACCGCGAAGTCGCCGGCCCAAAGTTGGTTGACCAGGCCGTTGGCATCGGTCCAGTTGGTGCCGACCGCGTTCCACGTGCCGCTGCCGCCGTCGACCACGCCGTTGGCAATGGTCTGGCTGCCATCCCAGTAACGGATGTTGCTGTTCGGGGCCGACACTTGAATGTTGATCTGATTGGCCACACTGGTCTGCACCAGCAGATCGCCGAGAGCGTAACCGACCGGCACACTGGCGACGTCCAGCCCCAGATCCGTCAGGGCACCGGTGTAGTTGAACAGACGATAGACACCGACACCGAAACCACCGGCATCAGTGACATTGAGATTGCCGTTGAGGGTCAGGTTGCCGCCGACGTTCATCAGTGACGTGGTCGACGGTGTCGCCAGCGCCACATCAACGTTGCTGCCCGCACCGAGGGTCAGATTACTCGCCGACAGGGTGTTGCCCGACGACAGCGCCAGATGGCCGCCGTTGTTGATGTTCACCGTGCCGATCGCCGAGCCGGTACCGGTCAAGGTGCCAGTATTGTTGACGTTGAGCTGTGTACTGTTCAGCGATCCTGTGAGGTTGAGGACACCGCCATTGACCGTGGTGTTGCCGGTAAGCCCGCTGATCCCGGTGAGGTTCAGGGTGCCGGTGCCGATTTTGGTCAGGCCACCGCTGCCGCTGAGATCACCGTCGAAGGTGCTGCTGGTGCTGACCCCGCCCACGGTCAAGGTGTTGCTGCCGGTGAGTTGCACACTGCCGCTGCCGGACAACCCGGCCAGGCTGGCATCGCTGCCCAGATTGAGACCGGCGCCGGCGCTGATGTTCACGCCGGAGGTATTGCCCAGTGCAGCGCTGTTCAGCGTGGTAACGCTGCCGGAGATGATATTCACGGCGCCGGTAAAGGTGTTGCTGCCGGCCAGCGTCAGATCCGCCAGACCGTTTTTGGTCAGGCTGCCGGCACCATCGATGATGCCGTTGAGGGCCAGGTCGTTATTGCCGGCCACCGTCAACCCGGCGTTCAAGGTGATCGCATTGCCGATGCCGAACGAGGCGCTGTTATCCAGGGTCGCCGCGCCGCCGACGGTCAAGCCGCCGCTGCCCAGACCGTTGGCATTGCCGAGGGTCAAGGTACCGGCGTTGAGGGTGGTGCCGCCGCTGAAGGTGTTGTTGCCGTTGAGCGTCAGGTTGGCCGCGCCGTTCTTGATCAACTGACCGCTGCCGCTGGTGACACCGCTGAGGCTCAGGTTCTGCGTACCGCCGATGGTCAGCGCAGCAGTGAGGCCGATGCCGTTGGTGAGGTTGACCAGCGGCGAGTTGCTGTCCAGCGTCGCCGCGCCAGCCACCGTCACGGCGCCGCTACCGAGTGCCGAACTGTTGCCAACGGTCACGGTGCCGGCATTCAGCGTGGTGCCGCCGCCGTAACTGTTGGCCGCATTGAGAATCAGATTGGCCGTGCCGTTCTTCACCAGGCTGCCGGCGCCGCTGACCAGACCGGTCAGGGTCAGATCTGCCGTGCCGCCGATGTTCAAGGCACCGGCCAGCGCCACCGCGTTGTTCAGGCTCGCGGCGGTGTTGGCGTCCAGCGTGGTATTGGCCGCCGCGTTCAGCGTACCGGCGCCCAGCGCGGTGTTACTGCCGACAATGAGTTTGCCAGCGTTCAGTGCGGTGTTGCCAAAATAGGTGTTGGCGCCATTGAGGGTCAGGTCGGCGGCGCCGTTCTTGATCAACTGGCCGCTGCCGGCGACCACGCCGCCGAGGGTCAGCGCATTGCTGCCGCCGACGGTCAGGGTGCCGCCGAGGTTGACATTGTTGGCCAGGGTCGCCGCCGTGCCGGCATCCAGCGTGGTGCCGTTCGACGCGTTCAGCGCGCCAGTGCCGAGTGCGGTATTGGAGCCGACGATCAACGAACCGGCCGTCAAAGCGGTAGTGCCGGTGTAGGTGTTGTTGCCGTTGAGGGTCAGGCTCGACGCACCGGTCTTGATCAATCCGTTGATGCCGCTGATCACCCCGCCGAGGGTCAGCGCGTTGGCGCCGCCAGCGGTGAGGTTGGCATTGAGAGTGATCGCATTGTTCAGCGTTACCGCCGAGCTGCTGTTGAGTGTTCCTGCCCCGGCCACGGTCAGGGCGCCCGAGCCCAGCGCAGCGCCGTTGCCGACGGTCAGGCTGCCGGCATTGAGCGTGGTACCGCCGCTGTAGGTGTTACTGCCGTTGAGCGTGAGATTGGCGGTGCCGTTTTTCACCAGTTGGCTGATACCGCTGATCACACCACCGAGGGTCAGCGCGTTGCTGCCGCCAATCCCCAGGCTGTTGTTGAGAATGACGTTGTTGTTCAGCGTTACCGCCGCATTGCTGTCGAGCGTCGCCACGCCGCCGACGGTGATGTCGCCGCTGCCGAGCGCCGCATTGGCGCCCGCCGTGAGGGTGCCGGCGTTCAACGCGATCGGACCGAGGAAGGTATTGGCGCCATTGAGAATCAGGTTGGCTGCGCCGTTTTTGGTCAGTCCGCCGCTGCCGCTGACAATACCGCCCAAGGTCAGGTCGGCGCTGCCGCCGATGTTCAGGTTGCCGCCGAGGCTGACGGAGTTGGTCAGCGCCACGGCAGTGCTGCTGTCGAGGGTGGTGCCTGCCGCCGTGGTCAATGCGCCAGTGCCCAGCGCGGTGTTGGAGCCGACAATCAGCGTACCGGCGTTGAGCGCGGTGCCGCCGGAGAAGGTGTTGTTGCCGCTGAGGCTCAGGTTCGCGGTGCCATTCTTGATCAGGTTGCCGGTGCCGCTGACGACGCCGCTCAGGCCCAGTGCCTGGGTGCCGCCGATGGTCACTCCTCCCGCCAGCGCGACGGCGTTGGCCAGGGTCACCGCGGTGGTCGCATCCAGCGTGGTGCCGGCCGCCGCGCTCAGCGCACCGGTCCCCAGCGCGGTGTTGCTGCCAACGAACAGGCTACCGGCGTTAAGCGCCGTACTGCCGCTGTTGGTGTTGTTACCGGTCAGGGTCAGGCTCGCGGTGCCAGACTTGGTGATGCCGCCAGTGCCGGACAACACGCCACCCAGGGTCAGGGCGTTGCTGCCGAGCACGTTGAGCGCGCCGGTCATGCCGATGTTGTTGGCCAGCGTGACGTTGGCGGTGCTGTCGAGGCTGGTGCCGGCGGCGGTGTTCAGCGCGCCGCTGCCGAGTGAGTTGTTGTTGGTCACCAGCAAGCTGCCGGCGCTCAGGGTGGTGGTGCCGGTGTAACCGCTGTTGGCACCGCTGAGGGTCAGGCTGCCGCTGCCAGTCTTGGTCAAGCCGCTGCTGCCGGTGATCAGGCCGCCGAGCGTCAGTGAACCGGTGCCGCCGGCCGTCAATGTGCTGCCGAGGCTGATGGCGTTGCCCAGATTGATCGTGCCGGGTGCGCTCAAGGTTGTCGCGCCGGTGACGTTAAGGGTACCGGTGCTCAGCGCCAGATTGTTGCCCAACTGCACGGTGCCGCCGTTGAGCGTGGTGTTGCCCAGGTAGGTGTTGGCAGCACTGAGGCTCAATTGCCCGGCACCGACTTTGGTCAGGCCACCGCTGCCGGAAATCACTCCGCTCAGAGTCGTGGCGTTGGTGCCCTGCACGGTCACGCCACCGGCGCCGAGGGAGATCAGATTGCTGATGTTCAACCCGGCGTTGCTGGCCTGCAGGATCCCGCCGTTGGAGGTGAGCACCCCGCTGCCGAACGTGGCGTTGTTGTTGAACTGGGCGACACCGCCATTGAGCGTGGTCGCACCGCTGACCAGTGGCCCCTGCAAGGTCCAGGTGCCGCTGTTGATGGTCAGGTTGTTGAAGTTGACGTAGGTGGCGCTCGACGCCGTGCCGACCCCGGTGGTGCCGCCGCCGACGCCAAGCGGGTTCTGCAGAATCAGACTGTTGGTGCCGCCAGCGCCGCCGTCGACAGTACCGGTCGGGGCGAAGGTCAGGTTGATGCCGATCAGCCCGCCGAGACCGACGCTGATCTGTACACCGTCACCGACCTGCACCGAAGAACCCGTCACTGCAGTAAAGGTGTTGGTGCTGGCAGCGCCCATCGACACGCCACCGGTGATCGCGCCGGCGTTGGTGAACGTGTTACCCGCCGCCGAGGTTTCGAAGGCGACGCGGCCAGTAATGGTGCCGGTGCTGCTGTTGGTCATGTTGACCTGCGAGCCGCCGTAGACGCCAACCACCGGAGTATCCGCCAGGGTGATGCCGCCGACCGAGAGACCGGTCGAGGTGATGGTGCCGTTGTTGGTGATGGTGGTTGTGCCAGCCGCGGCGTTGTTCACCGCAATCCCCAGACCATCGATGCTGGTCAGGTTGAGCCCGAGCAACATGCCAGTGCCGCGAATGATCCCGCTGGCGTTGTTGAGCACACTGACCGTACTGGTCGCACCGGTGCCAATGAACGCACCGCCGCTCAAGACCGACACAAGCCCGATAAAGGCAGGGTCAATGGTGCCGGAGTTGTTCAGAGTGATGTTGACCCCGGTCAGGTCCATCACGTGGCCGCCGAGGGTCGCATTCATTGCCGCCCCCGAGTTGACATTGACCGTCAGACCGTTGGTGGCACTGGCGAAATTGTTGAGAAACAGCGGCAGCGTCGGCACCCCGGTACAGGTCACCGTGGAACCGGCCGTGGAGCAGGTGGCCAGTGCAGGTGCACTGACGCCGCCGAACAGTAGTCCGGCGACGCTCAGGTGCACAGCAAGGGAAAGTGGGGAAAAACGCGAAACGAGGGCGACACCAAACCTTGCTTCCACGGGCTACTCCTTGTCGTGGCCAAATTCTTCCTTGAAGGCGTGGGAAACGTGCTTATTCCACACGCGAATCAAGACTGCGACGGTCATCACAAAACCGCGTCTTGGCTGACAAGCTAGTAGACGCCCCGCGATGGGGCACTGATTAAATGGTGTTAATACTTTAATACTAGGGCCGTCTAGAACGAGGGTTTCGGCCCGTAAACACTGGATTCGACGACAACTGACCACCCCTGTGGGGGGGGGGGGGGGGGGGGGGGGGGGGGGGGGGGGGGGGGGGGGGGGGGGGG
>NZ_JANLOG010000025.1:0-16786 GCF_025466205.1 Pseudomonas sp. 13B_3.2_Bac1 | reverse complement strand
GGCGAGAGGTTTTTTGACCGGTAGACCGCTTTCGCGAGCAAGCCCGCTCCCACCGTTTTGATCTTCTGTGTCTGGGATATTTTGGTCGGGCAAAAAAATGCCCCGCACTTGGCGGGGCATTTTTATTCGGCGGCTAAAACTTACAGCCCGTCGAGCATCGCCTTGTTGCGCACCGCACCCTTGTCGGCGCTGGTCGCCAGCAGGGCGTAGGCCTTCAGGGCAGTGGTCACTTTGCGTGGACGCTGCTCGACCGGTTTCCAGCCTTTCTTGTCCTGTTCGACCCGGCGCGCAGCCAGTTCTTCATCGCTGACCAACAGGTTGATCGAGCGGTTCGGGATGTCGATCAGCACTTTGTCGCCGTCCTGCACCAGACCGATCGCGCCACCGGCCGCAGCCTCTGGCGAAGCGTGGCCGATCGACAGGCCGGAAGTACCGCCAGAGAAGCGACCGTCGGTGAGCAGCGCACAGGCTTTGCCCAGACCTTTGGACTTCAGGTACGAGGTCGGGTAGAGCATTTCCTGCATGCCCGGGCCGCCTTTCGGGCCTTCGTAGCGAATGATGACGATGTCGCCTTCCTTCACTTCGTCGGCGAGGATGCCGCGCACGGCGCTGTCCTGGCTTTCGAAGATCTTCGCGTTGCCTTCGAAGACGTGGATCGACTCATCGACGCCGGCGGTTTTCACCACGCAGCCGTCGAGGGCGATGTTGCCGTACAGCACGGCCAGGCCGCCTTCTTTCGAGTAGGCGTGTTCAAAGCTGCGGATGCAGCCGTTTTCACGGTCGTCATCGAGGGTTTCCCAACGGGTCGACTGGCTGAACGCGGTCTGGGTCGGGATGCCCGCCGGGCCGGCCTTGAAGAAGTGGTGCACGGCTTCATCGTCGGTCTGGGTGATGTCCCACTTGGAGATGGCTTCTTCCATGCTGCGGCTGTGCACGGTCGGCAGGTCGGTGTGCAGCAGACCGCCACGGGCCAGCGAACCGAGGATGCTGAAGATGCCGCCAGCGCGGTGCACGTCTTCCATGTGGTACTTCTGGATGTTCGGCGCGACCTTGCACAGTTGCGGCACGCTGCGCGAGAGACGGTCGATGTCGCGCAGGTCGAAATCGATCTCGGCTTCCTGAGCCGCAGCCAGCAAGTGCAGGATGGTATTGGTCGAACCGCCCATGGCGATGTCGAGCATCATCGCGTTCTCGAACGCCTTGAAGTTGGCGATGTTGCGCGGCAGCACCGACTCGTCGTTCTCGCCGTAGTAACGCTTGCACAGCTCGACGATGGTACGACCAGCCTGCAGGAACAGTTGTTCGCGGTCGCTGTGGGTCGCGAGGGTCGAACCGTTGCCCGGCAATGCGAGACCGAGGGCTTCGGTCAGGCAGTTCATCGAGTTGGCGGTGAACATGCCGGAGCACGAACCGCAGGTCGGGCAGGCGCTGCGCTCGTACTCGGCAACCTTCTCGTCAGAAGCGCTGGAGTCGGCGGCGATCACCATGGCGTCGACGAGGTCGAGACCGTGGGCAGCGAGTTTGGTTTTGCCGGCTTCCATCGGGCCGCCGGAAACGAAGATCACCGGAATGTTCAGGCGCAGGGCGGCCATCAGCATGCCCGGGGTGATCTTGTCGCAGTTGGAGATGCAGACGATGGCGTCGGCGCAGTGGGCGTTGACCATGTACTCGACGGAGTCGGCGATGATCTCGCGGCTCGGCAGCGAATACAACATGCCGTCGTGACCCATGGCGATGCCGTCATCCACGGCGATGGTGTTGAATTCCTTCGCGACGCCACCGGCGCGTTCGATTTCCCGGGCAACCAGTTGACCGAGGTCCTTGAGGTGCACGTGGCCCGGCACGAACTGGGTGAAGGAGTTGGCAATGGCGATGATCGGCTTCTTGAAGTCGTCATCTTTCATCCCGGTGGCGCGCCACAGTGCGCGGGCGCCGGCCATGTTGCGGCCGTGGGTGGATGTTTTCGAGCGGTAATCTGGCATGGAGCACTCCGGGCGGCTAATCAGGTATCAAAAGGGAGTGAGCTTCTATTGACGTCTGGAACACTCAGAAATGGCCGTGTGTCCTGGATGTTGCCGATGACTTTGCGGGATCGCCGCTTGCCTCAGCCTGAGCTCATAAACCCGCCGGGGGATGAATGGCGATGAATCAGCCGATTCTACACCGCTGGCGTCTGGAGGGAATGGCGCAAAGCGTTGTTCCAGCGCCGACGGTGCGTGTTGCATGACGACCGGCAGGCTCAATCGCTGCCAGAGGGCGTGATGGCGCTGGTTTCGATGACTCTGGCGCGGTGGCTGATCCGCTTGTTCAACGCCAGTGCGATGCAGCTGAGCAGGATAAAACAGTAGCCGAGGGTGGCTTGCAGGTTGCTTGGGCTCAGGCTGATCAGGGCGCTGATCAGGCCGCCACAGATGAAAATGATCGTGCTGCCTGCGGAGGCCGAGGTGCCGGCATTTTCCGGGAACAGGCTCATGGCCCGCGAAGTGGCAGCAGGGCGCGCGATGGTCGTACCGGCGGTGCAGATCAGCATCGGGATCAGCACCGTGGCCGCCGAGAGCGCCAGGTGCCTGGCCATGAACAGCATCACCAGCCCCGCCAGCAGGATCAGGCTCAGCCCGACCAGCATTTGCTGCCCGGGCGAAATGCGCCGGCTCAGCAGCGTGGCGACGATGCCGCCAGCGACATAGGCCGCGCCGTAGATCAGCAGGATCAGCGAGAAGTCATAGGCTGACAGCTGCAATTGATCCATGAAAATCAGCGGCGAAATGACAATGAACGAGAAGTGGCAGGCGAATGCGAAAGCCGAGATCAGCCAGTAGCCAACGAAGTCGAAGTCCCCCAGCACCCGTCGGTAAGCCTTGAGAAAATGGATCGGTGTATCTCTGACAGCGGGCCGACTGTTGTCCAGAAACACCCAGGCTTTGAGCAACACCACAGCCGCCAGTGCGATGAACAGCCAGAAGCTGCCGCGCCAGCCCAGGGTCGCCTGCAGAAAGGTCCCGGCCAGCGGCGATACCGAGATGAAGATCCCGGTGGCGGTCACCATCAGGATCCGCAGGCGATCGCGCTGTTCGCCTTCGAACAGGTCCTGCACCAGTGCCTGCGACAGGACGAAACAGCCGCAGCCGATGGCCTGCACGATGCGAAAGGTCATGAACAGTGTGTAGTCACTGGTCATGACGCAGCCGATGGCGCCGAGGATCGAGACAGCCATGCCGGCGAGCAGCAAGCCCTTGCGCCCGATGACGTCGGACAACGGCCCGATCAGCAGTTGGGCAAAGGCGATGCCCACCGCGAACAGGCTGATCGACAGGGCGATGTCGGTCGGGGTGCTGGCGAAGTGTTCGGCCAGCGCCGGGAACGACGGCAGCAGGACGTCCAGCGGAAACACTCCCAGCAGCACCATGGCCAACAGCAGACTGACCGCCCCGCGTCGTTGTCGGGTCGTTACCACCGTTCTTCCTTCAAGCATCGATCAGTCCTGCCTTGGCGAAAAGTTTGCGGTTGTTGGGGTGCGCGAAGAATCCGGCCCTTTCGAGTGCAGCAAGCGTAGCCGTGGCTCCGGATCTGGCACGCTGGCGGCTGGCCTGTTCGTTGGTCAGGTCATCGAGAATCTCCTTGATTGCGCCTTCGCCAATGCCGGCGCGGCGCAGGCTCTGATGTAGCCATTGCTCGTCGACTTCGAAGAAGGTCGCCAAGGTCTCCAGCAAGGTTCTGGCCGCGAAGGCGCGCTGACGGCTGTTCAGGGTCAGCCAGAGGTAGTGAAAGACTTCGGAAAAAAACCGGCTGTGGCGCGCTTCGTCAGCGAGGTGGTCGCGCAACATGTCACTCACGCTGGTGACCAGCGTTTCCCGGCAAACATCCAGCAGCTCCCGGGCAATGATGGTTTCCGAGACGAAACCGAGCAGAAACCATGCCAGCGGGCGTTTGCTCTCCGGCGTTCGAGCGATCTGACCGGTCAGGCGGGTAATGCGCAGGGGCATCTGCGGTCGGCCGGTGAAACCATGCAGTTCGGCGATCTGTTCGGCCAGTCGATGGGAGAACAGCGCGTGATAACCCTCGTCGGTATAGAGCTGCAGCGCGGCGGTTTTCATCCGTGAAGGAATGTAGGCAGGTAACTCGCCGTGAACGATGGTTTCCACGGCGCGGTTGACGATGCGGTGTTCAAGCAGCGTGGTGTAGTCGAGGAAGTGCACCAGGTGATTGGCCGCCAGTCGATGCATGACCCTGCTGCCTGCGGCTTCAATGGCCGGGTGGGACAGGTAGGGCAGGAAGGCCGGCGGAAACCAGAAGCGGGTCTGCAGTTGTAACTGCAGGTCTGCCGGCAACTGGTAGTCGTGCCGGCTCGTACGCACCGAAGCGCGGTTGTCCCAATCGCCAAGCGTGAAGCGAAGCATCCAGGACTCAGGTGTTTCGGGCTGTTCCGCGGTTGGCACGTTCATGTACGCGTCTCCTGCAACAGGTCACGCATTTCCTGACACATCGCCTGACCGTCGCTGGCGCCGCAGCCGACAAAGAACAACGGTTGTTCAGCGCTGCCTTCGAGTTTGAGCAGGGCTTCGACCTGCCGATCGGCAAACGCGCCGGTCAGCCACGTTCCCAGGCCCAGCGCCGTGGCCACCAGTTGAAAGGTCTGCGACAGGTGACCCGCTTCGACGAACGCCATGCGATAGGCGCGCGAGTGTTCATACTTCCACCAGAGCTTGTCGAAGCGGGCGGTGATGAACAGACCCAGCGGCAGGTTATTGATGAAATGCTGGCCCGCCAGCAAATGGCCGAGCGCGGGTTCGGGCAAGGGATTGACCCGGCTGAGCGCATGTTCTGCCGGGTGATAGGCATAGATGCCGGGTTCCAGGCCCTCGATATTGCGAGCCAGGAGAAACCCTTCACAGGCGTTCAACCCGCCTCCCGAAGGACTGCTGCGACGGGCGCCAAGGCCCTCGGCGATACTCTCGTCGCGATCATGGTCGCGGTGGCGAAGAAAACCCAGCGAGAGATACATCAGTGTGCCGACGTCACCGAGGGTGATTGATGCGCCAGTAAAGGAGCGGCAGGTTTTTCTCAGGCGCAGGACATTGCCAAGACTGGCAACGGTCAGGGCGGCGGAGGCGGGGAGGGCGATTCTGGGTTCGTCCTGTTGTATCGGACGATCTGGCGCGGGTGCCGGTGTGGTCAGCACGGCGCTGCAATGGTTCAGGTATTGCCTGGACCACTCATGAATATTCTGGGGTATCTGTTCGCAGGGAATGTTCTGGGTGCCGATATGATAAATCTTCGACAACTCATCCCAGCCCCATGGCGGGCTGTCTATTTTTGCAACGGTTAATATGCCCGCATTCAGAAGTTGTGAGTCTATTATGTTGCGTCTGTCGAATTGCTCCGGATTATTGATAAGTTGTGCAAGTCGACAAGAATAAGTCAGGTCCAGCTCATGCTGAGTATGGTCTTTATAATTCCAGACTATTTGTCCGGGTGTGCGCGGCAATATGAATAAGTAAGGATTGATGTGCATGTTGTATAGATCGCTCTGGAAAGGGTCGAAAGAACGCTGGGGTGCCGGCACTCCCCAGCGTTCTGGCTCACTTAGCGGGCTTTAGGCGCAACCAGGAAGGCCAGGTTTGCGATTTTGTTGGTTTCCAGAGTAATTGCTTTCATAAGTATGAACTCCTTGTTCATTGAGAGTGAATGTCACCGTCGTGGTGACAACTTAATAATAGGTTGTAATGAATTATTGGCAAGCGATACTTGGGTAGGAAATTTCTATTAATTTTGTCGGAGCGGGCATGCTGCACGGGCGGGCTTGTAAGTTTTAATTCTTGAAATTTAATGCGCAGGGAAATGTCCTGCGTACATGTAGGAAGTTGGTTGTAGGAAAAAGCTAAGGAATTCGACGACATTGCATCGCCGTAAGCACACGGGAAGCCCGCAGGCTCCCCGTTTCATGGCCAATCAGCTGTTCGGCAGCAGACGGCAGGTGATGCTCTTGATGTAGCGGGTCTCGGCGATGGCCGGGTGTACCGGGTGATCCGGGCCTTGACCACCACGTTCCAGCAACTGGATGTTGCGATCCAGGTGACGGGCGCTGGTCAGCAGGATGTTCTGCAGATCATCTTCCGGCAGGTGCATGGAGCACGAAGCGCTGACCAGAATGCCGTCCTTGGTGAGCAGGCGCATGGCTTGCTCGTTCAAGCGACGGTAGGCGCCTTCACCGTTCTTCATGTCTTTCTTGCGTTTGATGAACGCTGGCGGGTCGGCAACGATCACGTCGAAACGTTCTTCGCTGGCCTTGAGTTCTTTCAAGGCTTCGAAGACGTCGCCTTCGATGCAGGTCATCTTGTCGGCGAAGCCGTTCAGTGCAGCGTTACGCTCGACACCGTCTAGGGCGAAGCCCGATGCGTCGACGCAGAACACTTCGCTGGCGCCGAACGCTGCAGCCTGCACGCCCCAGCCACCGATGTAGCTATAGAGGTCGAGCACGCGTTTGCCTTTGGCATAGGGGGCCAGGCGGGCGCGGTTCATGCGGTGGTCGTAGAACCAGCCGGTTTTCTGGCCGCCGATCACCGGCGCTTCAAACTTCACGCCGTTCTCTTCCAGCGCGACCCACTCCGGCACCAGACCGAACACGGTTTCGACGTAGCGGTTGAGGCCTTCGGCGTCACGGGCGGCGGAGTCGTTCTTGAACAGGATGCCGCTTGGCTTGAGCACTTGGGTCAGTGCAGCGATCACGTCATCCTTGTGCGCTTCCATGGTCGCCGAGGCAATCTGCACCACGAGGATGTCGCCGAAACGGTCGACCACCAGACCCGGCAGCAGGTCGGAATCGCCGTACACCAGGCGGTAGAACGGCTTGTCGAACAGGCGCTCGCGCAGCGACAGGGCCACGTTCAGACGATGCACCAGCAGCGATTTGTCCAGAGGCAGCTTGATGTCGCGCGACAACAGGCGAGCGCAGATCAGGTTGTTCGGGCTCATCGCGACGATGCCCAGCGGCTTGCCACCGGCGGCTTCGAGAATCGCCTGATCGCCGGCCTTGAAGCCGTGCAGTGGCGTGGCGGCCACATCGATTTCGTTGCTGTAGACCCACAAGTGGCCGTTGCGCAGGCGACGGTCGGCGTTGGCTTTGAGGCGCAGGCTAGGCAGGGACATGACGTCGCTCCGGAAAAAAGAGCGGGAGTATACCGTGTTGATGCGTGTGCAGGTTCAGCGCTGGACATGTGGCGAGGGAGCTTGCTCCCGCCGGGCTGCGAAGCGGCCCCAATTCATGCAACTCGATTCATCAGAAAGAACCGGTTGGCAGGGCTTGCGACTGCTGCGCAGCCGAGCGGGAGCAAGCTCCCTCGCCACAGAGGCGCGTCAGGCAGAGAGCGCGTCGATCAACTCACGGTTGAACGCCGGAATATCGTCCGGCTGACGGCTGCTGATCAGGTGGCCGTCCTTGACCACTTCCTTGTCGACCCAGTTGGCCCCGGCATTCACCAGATCATCCTTGAGCGTCTTGTAGCTGGTCAGGGTCTTGCCGTTGACCAGCCCGGCGGAAATCAGCAGCCAGCTGCCGTGGCAGATCACCGCGATCGGTTTGCCGGCGGAGGCGCCGGTCTTGACCAGGTGCTGGGCATCCTGATCGATGCGGATGGTGTCGGAGTTCTGTACGCCGCCCGGCAGGACGATGGCGTCGTACTGCTCGCTGCTGGCGCCTTGAAAGGTCTGGTCGACTTTGAAGTCGTCCGCCGGTTTGTCGTGGTTCCAGCCTTTGACCTTGCCGGCCTCGGCCGAAAGGATGTCGACCTGGGCGCCGGCCTGCTCCAGTGCTTGCTTGGGACCGGTCAGTTCGACCTGTTCGAAACCGTCTGTTACCAAAATGGCGACACGCTTGCCGCTGAGGGAATTAGCCATGATTAAGCTCCTGAGTCTGCGGGAAATTGCCGCCGAGCCGGTGCTTGAGTGTCCGGTCGGCATTACAAAGTCCGAAGCCTGAGCGGGAATGAAAGTTCCTGACAAATGCCCACTGGTGTGTCGTCGTGCGGTTTTTAGAGGTTAGAATCGCCGCCTGTCCCAGAGTGTGTACTTATGTCCCAAGAGCTGACCACCGAACAGATTCAACAATCCCTGCAAGGCATCAGTGTGCCGGCGCAGCCGCAGATCATGGTGGATCTGCAAATGGAGCAGTACATGCCCGACCCGGACCTGGAGGTGATCGCCAAGCTGATCGCCCAGGACCCAGGCCTGTCCGGCTCGCTGCTGAAAATCGTCAACTCGCCGTATTACGGCCTGAGCAACAAGATCACCTCGATCCAGCGTGCGGTGAACCTGTTGGGCAGCCGCTCGATCATCAACCTGATCAACGCGCAGTCGATCAAGGGCGAGATGAACGACGACACCATCGTTACCCTCAACCGTTTCTGGGACACCGCTCAGGACGTGGCGATGACCTGCCTGACCCTGGCCAAGCGCATCGGCACCCAGGCCGGTGATGAAGCCTATGCCTTGGGTCTGTTCCATGACTGTGGCGTGCCGTTGATGCTGCAGCGTTTCCCCAATTACATGTCGGTGCTGGAAAAGGCCTATGCCAATGCCAGCGCCGAGTGCCGGGTGGTGGACACCGAAAACAGCGAGTTCAACACCAACCACGCCGTGGTCGGTTACTACACCGCCAAGTCGTGGCGCCTGCCGGAGCACGTCAGCGCGGCGATTGCCAATCACCACAACGCCTTGGCGATCTTCAGCGACGAGTCGTCACGCAACAGCCAGCTGAAAAACCTGCTGGCGATCCTGAAGATGGCCGAGCACATCTGCGCGTCTTACCGGGTGCTGGGCAATCAGACCGAAGACTTCGAATGGAACGCTGTCGGGCCGCTGGTGCTCGATTACGTCGGCCTGTCGGATTACGACTTCGAAACCCTCAAACAAACGATCCGCGACCTCGGCGCGCATTGATTCGAGGACACCATGCCTGAACTGCCGGAAGTCGAAACCACCCGCCGGGGTATTGCCCCGCACCTTGAAGGCCAGCGCGTCAGCCGGGTGATCGTGCGTGACCGCCGGCTGCGCTGGCCGATCCCTGAAGACCTCGATGTGCGCCTGTCCGGGCAGCGTATCGTGCTGGTCGAGCGGCGGGCCAAGTACCTGTTGATCAATGCCGAGGTCGGCACGCTGATCAGTCACCTGGGCATGTCGGGCAACCTGCGGCTGGTGGAAGTCGGCTTGCCGGCGCTCAAGCACGAGCACGTCGATATCGAGCTGGAATCCGGTCTGGCGCTGCGCTACACCGATCCACGTCGTTTCGGCGCGATGCTGTGGAGTACCGACCCGCTCAATCACGAACTGCTGATTCGCCTCGGGCCAGAGCCGTTGACCGATCTGTTCGACGGCGAGCGCCTGTTCCAGTTGTCGCGCGGGCGTTCGATGGCGGTCAAGCCGTTCATCATGGACAACGCAGTGGTGGTGGGCGTCGGCAACATTTACGCGACCGAAGCGCTGTTCGCTGCCGGGATCGATCCGCGCCGCGAAGCCAAAAGCATCTCCCGGGCGCGTTATCTGAAGCTGGCGATCGAGATCAAACGGATTCTCGCTGCAGCCATCGAGCGCGGCGGCACCACGTTGCGGGATTTCATCGGCGGTGACGGGCAGCCCGGCTACTTCCAGCAGGAACTGTTTGTCTATGGTCGCGGCGGTGAGCACTGCAAGGTCTGCGGTACCGGCCTGCGCGAAGTGAAGCTGGGTCAACGGGCCAGTGTGTTCTGTCCGCGTTGCCAGACCTGAGGCAAAAATCTGAAAAAGTCCTACGGTCTATAGTGAGTTGTCTCACTGTTCAGCCCGAAGGATCGTGCCATGAAGTCCTTGCAAGTCCTGTTTGCAACACTGCTGCTGTGTTCCAGCCTGGCCGTTCAGGCCACGGAAAACGGCAGTGGTGATCCGCGCTACACCATCCAGAACCCTCCCGCCTACGCCATGATCGGCGATTTGCTGATTGCCCGACCTTTATTGGTGGTGGCAACGGTGCTGGGTGCGGGGGTGTTTGTGGTGTCATTGCCGTTTACCGCGCTGGGTGGCGGGGTCGGCGATGCGGGACAGGCGCTGGTGGTGGATCCGGCGAAAGCGGCGTTTGTGCGCTGTTTGGGGTGTACGGGGGAGGGGTTCGAACAGCGCGAGTGAGCTGATCCGGGTTTTGCGCTGCTGCTGATGGCCCTTTCGCGAGCAAGCTCGCTCCCACATTGGAGCGCATTTCAAATGTGGGAGCGAGCTTGCTCGCGAAGAGGCCCGAAAGAGCGCTACAAAATTGCCGGATCAGGCCTTGCCGGTGATCTTGCGGTACTTCTCCATCAACTGTTCTTCAGTCTCCGGATGCGCCTCGTCCAGTGGAATGCAATCCACCGGGCAGACCTGCTGGCACTGCGGTTCGTCGTAGTGACCGACGCACTGGGTGCACAGGTTCGGGTCGATCACATAGATCTCTTCGCCTTGGGAAATGGCGGCGTTCGGGCACTCGGGTTCGCAGACGTCGCAGTTGATGCAATCGTCGGTGATGATCAGGGACATGCTAACTCCAGCCGGGGCGGCAGGCCCGGGCGCTATAAATCAATGCGCGCAATTGTGCCGCATTGGCGAGCGCAGTGCACGCGGCTGCGATCAAGGGCTGAAATCAAAAGCCAGGATCGCAGCCTGCGGCAGTTCCTACTTTTTAAAGCGTAGCGTCAGGGCATCGGCCACGGCCGGGTGCACGAACTTGCTGATATCGCCGCCCAGCGCGGCGATTTCCCGCACCAGCGTCGAGGAAATGAACGAATAACGCTCGGACGGGGTGAGAAACAGGCTCTCGACGTCCGGGGCCAGTTGGCGGTTCATGTTGGCCAGCTGGAATTCGTATTCGAAGTCCGACACCGCACGCAGGCCACGCAGGAACACATTGGCGTTCTGCTCCTTGGCGAAATGCGCCAGCAGCGTCGAGAAGCCGACCACTTCGACGTTGGGCAGGTGTTTGGTGACCTCGCGAGCCAGCTCAACCCGTTGTTCCAGCGGGAACAGTGGATTTTTCTTCGGGCTGGCGGCGACCGCAATGATCACGTGATCGAACAGGCGCGAGGCGCGTTCGACCAGATCGCCATGGCCCTTGGTAATAGGGTCGAAGGTACCTGGGTACAACACTCGGTTCATCGCGTCGTCCTGGCGGGAGTCCGTTGGGGAGTCGGATGGTATCGCAGCCGTCCCGGTCGGCCAAGTCGCCTGTTGGGTAAGAAAGCACTATAGACGACGCGATAAACCGGTTTTTTCACGGATTTCTCAGCCGATCAGCGAGGGACGTCGCTAATTGTGCAGTCAGCCCATACACCGACAATTGCGGGTTGGCGCCAATGCTGGTGGGGAACAGCGAGCCGTCGTGAATCGACAGATTGCTCAGTTGATGATGCCGGCCGAGGCTGTCGGTGACCGCGTTTTTCGGCTCTTCGCCCATCGCACAACCGCCCATCACGTGGGCACTGCCCAGGCGCGTGCGGTACAGCTCAAGGCTCAAACTGTCGATCAAAGTGCGGGCTTCGGCCAGGGTTTTCACGTAGCGCGCATCGGCGTGCATCGGCATCACGGCTTTGGCGCCGCCGGCAAACTGGATCTCGGCCATGCTGTGAAAGGCGCGGCGCAAGCCTTCCCAGGCGTAAGGCGAGACTTGATAGTCGAGCACTGGCGAACCGTCACCGCGCAATTCGACGCTGCCACCGGGGCTGTCCGGGTGGAAACCGTCGCGCAGCAACGCGAGCATCGCGTGGGTGTGCGGCAGGTCGGCCATGTGTTCGGCGTTCTGCTGGCCGAAGCCGCCGAGCAAGGTCGCGGCCAGTGCCGGTTGCAGCGGTGGCACTTCGAGTTTGTAGCCCATCGGCCCGCTGGTGCCGTCCTTCCACTGGAAATGATCCGAGTAGATCGACTGCGGCGCGCCGTAGAACGGGTTGATCACTTCGTCGAAACGCCCGGCGGACATGTTCACCAGATGCAGGAAGGTACGTTTGCCGAGGCGTTGATGCGGGTCTGGCGCGTCCGAACGCAGCAGCAGGGCCGGGCTGTTGATGCCGCCGCCGGCCAGCACGTAATGCCGGGCCTTGACTGTGATTTTGCGTCCGGTCGGCGCGACGCAGCGCTCGTCCATCGCCACGCATTGCAGGCCGGTGATTTTGTCGCCGTTGATCAACAGTTTTTCCGCGCGGGCCAGGTACAGCAGCTCGCCGCCCTTTTCCAGCGTCGCCGGGATGGTCGTGACCATCATCGACTGCTTGGCGTTGGTCGGGCAGCCCATGCCGCAATAGCCAAGGTTCCAGCAGCCACGCACGTTGCGCGGGATCACGTGCCAGCTGTAGCCGAGTTGCTCGCAGCCCTTGCGGATCACGTCGTTGTTGGCGTTGGGCGGTACCATCCACGGCGCGACGCCGAGGCGTTGTTCCATTTTTTCGAACCACGGCGCCATCTCGGCCGGGCTGTGGCCTTTGACGTTGTGTTCCTTGGCCCAGTGCTCGAGGGTCGGCTCGGGCGTGCGGAAACTCGAGGTCCAGTTGATCAGCGTGGTGCCACCGACCGCACGGCCCTGGAGGATGGTGATCGCGCCGTCCTTGCTCATGCGGCCGATGCCTTCCTGATAGAGGCTGCTGTAGGCCTGGTCTTCGAGCATCTTGAAGTCGGAACTGGTCTTGAGCGGGCCTTCTTCGATCAGCAGCACTTTGTAACCGGCGGCGCTGAGGATTTCTGCCGTGGTGCCGCCACCGGCACCGCTGCCGATGATGGCCACGTCGGCTTGCAGCGTCAGGTCACCGGTCAGTTGGGCGCCGTTGTAGGTCTTCCAGCCACGGGCGAGGCCTTCGCGGAACGGGTCGGGTACGGGCATGGATCAGGTTCTCTTGTTTTTGTTGTTCTTGCGGGCGCCTTCGCGAGCAGGCTCGCTCCCACATTTGCATCGCAACCCCCTGTGGGAGCGAGCCTGCTCGCGAAGGGCGCGACTCGGTTTCAAACAGTAGGCGGGCCGGGGTAGCCGCAATGACCCCAGGACTCGGCGCAGGTGTACCAGGCCATCATCACCATCTGCTGCAATGAGCTGTGGCCCATGCGCAGCAGGCTCAATGAACTGTTCTGCCAGCGCTCGAGGAAGTGGCGCAGCGCCTCGGGGCTGGCGTTTTCCCAACTGCCCCAAATGCCCGTGAGCGGGCCACGGGTGACCGCCATGCCGAGCACATCGAACAATTGCCGGGTGAGCTTGAGCATTTCCGGCGACAGGTGATCGAGGCTGTAGTCCAGCGACTTCAGCGTGCCATCCACCGCACCGGGCATTTTCTCGGCGGCCACGGCGCCTTCGAGCATCACCGGAATCAGTGCGCGCAGAAACAGCAGGTCGCCGTCGCGCAAGGTGATGAAGCCGTTGGCCGCGACACTCGATGAACAGCCACTGAGGCTGGCGCCGAGGCCGGCGGTGGCGAGAAAAGCCGTGGCGCCGAGGCTGAACTTCAGCAGGCCACGGCGCGACAGGGCAGGTGTTTCGGTCAGGCTTGGGTGCATTGTTGTTATTACCCGGCGGTGACGACGATTAGCGGATGAACAGCTTCTGGATCAGTTTCTGAATCGATTTGCCGTAGGGCGGATAAATCAGCTTCGCTGCATTGAAGCGCTGTTTGATCAGCACGCCCTTGGCCTTGCTGAAGGCCAGGAAGCCTTCGTGGCCGTGGTAATGGCCCATGCCCGACGGGCCGATGCCGCCGAACGGCATGTCGTCCTGCGCCACATGCAGCAGGGTGTCGTTCAGGCACACGCCGCCGGAGTGGGTTTCGTGCAGCACGCGATCCTGCTCGCGCTTGTCGTAGCCAAAGTAGTAAAGCGCCAGAGGACGCGGGCGCTGATTGATGTAGGCAAACGCCTGATCGAGGTCTTGATACGGCACGATCGGCAGCAACGGGCCGAAGATTTCGTCCTGCATCACGGTCATCTCGTCAGTGACATTGAGCAGCAGGCTGTGCGGCATGCGCCGGCCCTGGCCTTGTTCGAACAGCGGGATCAGCAGCGCGCCCTTGCTCGTGGCGTCGCTGACATAACCGTTGAGCCGGGCGAGTTGGCGCTCGTTGATGATCGCGGTGTAGTCCGGGTTGTCGGCGAGGGTTGGATAGAAACTGTTGACCACCTGACGATAGGCTTCGACGAACGCGCCGACGCGGTCTTGCGGCACCAGCACGTAATCGGGGGCGACGCAGGTCTGCCCGGCATTCAGGGTTTTACCGAAGGCGATGCGTTCGGCGGCGTCCTTGAGCGGCACGTCGCTAGAGACGATGGCCGGGGACTTGCCACCCAGTTCGAGGGTCACCGGGGTCAGGTTTTCCGCCGCAGCGCGCATCACGTGTTTGCCGATGCTCGTGGCGCCGGTGAACAGCAGGTGATCAAAACGCAGGCGGGAGAACGCCACGCCGATGTCGGCCTCGCCGAGCACCACGCAGACCAGATCTTCGGGGAAAATCCGTCCCAGCAGGGTCTTGAGCAACTGGCCGGTGGCCGGGGTCGATTCACTGAGCTTGAGCATCACCCGGTTGCCCGCTGCCAGCGCGCCGACCAGTGGGCCGATGGCCAGATACAACGGGTAGTTCCACGGGACGATGATGCCGACCACGCCGAGCGGCTGGTACACGACTTTGGCCGACGCCGGCTGGAAGGCCATGCCGACTTTGCGCCGCGACGACTTCATCCAGCCCTTGAGGTGGCGGCTGGCGTAATGGATGCCGTGCAGGCTGGGCATCAGTTCGGCGAGCAGGGTTTCATCGGCGCTGCGATGACTGAAATCCGCGCTGATGGCCTCGACCAGCGCCTGCCGCTCATGGCTGAGCAACTCGCGCAATGCCTTGAGCCACTGCTGGCGCTGGTCTGCCGGTGGCATCGGGTTGGCAGCATAGGCGGCGCGCTGTGCCGCGAACAGCCGATCCAGCTCTTCCAGGGGCTGTTGCAGCGTTTGCAGATAAGCAATGTCGGCAGTCATCGTCGGCTCCGGATTTATTGTAGTGATGACGTTCTAGAGTCTATGCTCTAGAAAGTCAAATGACTTCCCGACACAGCTTTGTTTTATCCCATTCCGGTTAGGTCGTAAGATGCCCCTCACCGCACTCTGAATTAAAGCTCAAGCCATGGCCCCACGAATAAAAACCAGCGAGCGCATCGTGCAGAACAGCCTCGAACTGTTCAATCAGCAGGGCGAGCGCAGCATCAGCACCAATCACATCGCCGCCCACATGGAGATTTCTCCGGGCAATCTGTACTACCACTTCCCGAACAAGCAGGCGATCATCGCCGTGCTGTTCAGTGAGTACGAGACGCTTGTGGACAGCTTTCTGCGCCCGCCGCAGGGGCGTGCCGCCACTGTCGAAGACAAGCGCTATTACCTCAAGGAGCTGCTGTCGGCGATGTGGGGCTACCGCTTTCTGCATCGGGATCTCGAGCACCTGCTCGACAGCGATCCGGACCTGGCCGCGCGCTACCGGCGCTTTTCCCAGCGCTGCGTGATCCAGGGCATGGCGATCTACGAGGGCTTCGTCGCCGCCGGCATCCTCAAGATGGATCGGGTGCAGATCGAATCCCTGACGATCAATGCCTGGATCATCCTCACCTCGTGGGTGCGCTTTCTGTGCACCACCCGGGAAAACTCCAATCACCTCAGCGAACAGGCCATCAAGCGTGGCGTGTATCAGGTGCTGGTGCTGGAAGCCGGATTCGTCACCGATCAGGCGCGCGAAGAGGTGAATGCCTTGTTCGACGAGTTCTACGTGCCGCTGGCCCAGGCCCTCGAGGAAGGGCGCTAAACCATTTCGAAGTCGCTCACAGGAGTCCGTTATGCCGATTGCGCAACTGCTCAGCCCGAATGCACTGGATGCCCGCAAGGAGCAGCCGGGGCTGGTGATTCTCGATTGTCGTTTTGCCCTCGAAGACCCGGACTACGGGCAGCGCAGCTATGCCGAAGGGCACATTGCCGGCGCCCGCTTCGCCGACCTTGAACGTGACCTCAGTGGCAAGGTGGTTAAAGGCGTGACCGGGCGTCACCCGTTGCCCGAGCCGGCGGCGCTGATCGAGCGTCTGCAGGCGTGGGGCATCAATGCCGACAGCGATGTGGTTTTGTACGACGACGGCCCCGGTGCCTATGCGGCCCGCGCCTGGTGGTTGCTGGCGTGGCTGGGCAAGCGCGACGGCGTGTTCATTCTCGACGGCGGGCTCAAGGCCTGGCACGCGGCGGGTCTGCCGCTGAGCCTGGATGCGCCATCGGTCACCCGGGGCAACTTCAGCGGGCAGCCGGACATGAACCTGCTGCTGAGTGCCGAGCAATTGCAGAAGCGCCTCGGTCAGCCAAGCCTGACCCTGATCGACGCCCGGGCCTTGCCGCGCTTCAAGGGTGAGGTGGAGCCGATCGACCCGATTGCCGGGCACATTCCCGGCGCGCAATGCGCAGCGTTTACCGAAAACCTTGGCAGCGACGGGCGATTCCTCCCGGCGGAGCAGCTCAAGCAGCGCTTTGCCGCGAAACTCGGCGAGCGTTCACCTGCGGAACTGGTCGCCTATTGCGGCTCCGGGGTGACGGCGTGTCACAACCTGTTCGCGTTGTGCCTGGCGGGGTATCCGCTGGGGTCGCTGTATGCCGGGTCGTGGAGTGAGTGGATCAACGAGCCTTCTCGCGGGATTGCCACTGGCGAATAAAGTCACCATACCCTCAATGTGGGAGCGGGGGGGGGGGGGGGGGGGGGGGGGGGGGGGGGGGGGGGGGGGGGGGGGGGGGGGGGGCGGGGGGGGGGGG
>NZ_JANLOG010000089.1:0-16909 GCF_025466205.1 Pseudomonas sp. 13B_3.2_Bac1 | reverse complement strand
TACAGGTTCTACGGGTGAGCTTCAAACAGGCGAGGACCGATGACAAAAGCAAAAACAGGCAAATCGGCGGAAGGGTCGCGCAGTCGTTCGCAGATCATTGTGCTGTTCATCGCACTGATCGTGTTCATCATGCTGCTGTTCGCCAACTTCGCCTACCTCAACACCCAGGCCAACTACGACAAGCAGTACATCGGCCACGCCGGTGAGCTGCGCGTGCTGTCGCAGCGGATTGCCAAGAACGCCACTGAAGCCGCCGCCGGCAAGGCTGCCGCGTTCAAGTTGCTGAGCGATGCGCGTAACGATTTCGCCCAGCGCTGGGGTTACCTGAAGAAGGGCGATCCGGCCACCGGCCTGCCACCCGCGCCGGCCAGCGTGCGCCCGGAAATGCGCGCGGTGCAGCTGGACTGGGAACGCCTGCTGAAAAATACCGACGCGATTCTCTCCAGCGAACAGACCGTGCTCTCGCTGCATCAAGTCGCCGCGACGCTGGCCGAAACCGTGCCGCAGTTGCAGATCGAATACGAAAAAGTCGTCGAGATCCTTCTGCAACGCGGCGCGCCAGCCGCCCAAGTGGCGATGGCCCAGCGCCAATCGCTGCTCGCTGAACGCATTCTCGGCGCGGTCAACACCGTGCTCGCCGGCGACGAAAACTCGCAGCAGGCTGCCGACGCTTTTGGCCGCGATGCCACCCGTTTCGGCCAAGTCCTCAACGGCATGTTGCAGGGCAACCAGACCCTGAAAATCAGCCAGGTCGAAGACCGTGATGCCCGTGCGCGGCTGAGTGAAATTTCCGAGCTGTTCCAGTTCGTCTCCGGCTCGGTGGATGAAATCCTTGAAACCTCACCGGAACTGTTCAAGGTCCGGGAGTCGGCGAGCAACATTTTCAGCCTGTCGCAGACCCTGCTCGACGAAGCCTCGCACCTCGCTACCGGTTTCGAAAACCTTGCCGGCGGGCGCAACACCGACACCATCGGCGGCTACGTGCTGGGTTTGCTGGCGCTGGCCTCGATCATCCTGATCGGCATGGTCATGGTTCGTGAAACCAATCGCCAGTTGCGCGAGACCGCCGAGAAGAACGAACGCAACCAGAACGCGATCATGCGCCTGCTCGATGAGATCGAAGACCTCGCCGACGGCGACCTGACCGTGACCGCCTCGGTGACCGAAGACTTCACCGGGACCATCGCCGATTCGATCAACTACTCGGTCGATCAACTGCGCGATCTGGTCGCGACCATCAACCTCACCGCCGGCCAGGTCGCCGCCGCCGTGCAGGAAACCCAGGCCACCGCCATGCACCTGGCCCAGGCCTCGGAACATCAGGCGCAGCAGATCTCCGAAGCCTCGACCGCGATCAGCGACATGGCCCAGTCAATCGATCAGGTCTCGGCCAACGCCGCCGAGTCGTCGGCGGTGGCCGAGCGCTCGGTGGAAATCGCCAACAAGGGCAACGAGGTGGTGCACAACACCATCCACGGCATGGACAACATCCGCGAGCAGATTCAGGACACCGCCAAGCGCATCAAGCGCCTGGGCGAGTCGTCGCAGGAAATCGGCGACATCGTCAGCCTGATCGACGACATTGCCGACCAGACCAACATCCTCGCGCTCAACGCGGCGATTCAGGCCTCGATGGCCGGAGATGCCGGACGCGGTTTTGCCGTGGTCGCCGACGAAGTGCAGCGGCTGGCCGAGCGCTCGTCCGCGGCCACCCGGCAGATCGAAACTCTGGTGCGGGCGATTCAGGCTGACACCAACGAAGCGGTGATTTCCATGGAGCAGACCACCACCGAAGTGGTGCGCGGCGCGCGACTGGCGCAGGATGCCGGGGTGGCGCTGGAAGAAATCGAAGGCGTATCGAAGACCCTTGCCGCGCTGATTCAAAGCATCTCCAATGCGGCGCAGCAGCAGACCTCTTCGGCCGGGCAGATTTCCATGACGATGAATGTGATCCAGCAGATCACCACGCAGACGTCATCCGGCTCGACCGCCACCGCCGAGAGCATCGGCAATCTGGCGAAGATGGCCAGTCAGCTGCGTCGTTCGGTATCCGGTTTCACCTTGCCGTCGGCGTCCGCGACGGACAAGGCGTGAGTGGAGTGGTTATGGGTGACCGGCACGACTACGTGGCCCTCGAATGGGTCAAGGGTGAAATTGCCGAAACGCTGAGGCAGGCGCATCAGGCGATTGAAGCCGTGCTCGATGACCCGCAGGCCTCACCGGGGCTGGACGAGTGTCTGACGTATATTCATCAGGTGCACGGCAGCCTGCAGATGGTCGAGTTCTACGGCGCCGCTTTGCTCGCCGAAGAGATGGAGCATCTGGTCGAAGCCTTGCAGCAGGAGCGCGTCAGCCATCGTGACGAAGCCCTGCACCTGCTGCTGCAAGCCCTCGGGCAATTGCCGATCTACCTCGATCGCGTGCAGAGCGCCCGCCGCGACCTGCCGCTGGTGGTGCTGCCGCTGATCAACGATTTGCGCAGTGCACGCGGCGACAGCCTGCTCTCGGAAACCAGCCTGTTCAGCCCGCCCTTGCCGGACTTGCCGCCGTTGAGCGCACAAGCCTTGGCCGCGCTGGAGCCTCCCGACCTGCCCAATGTGCTGCGCAAATTGCGCCAGATGCTGCAAATGGCGCTGGTCGGTTTGCTGCGCGAGCAGGATGACCAGACCCACCTCGAATACCTGGCGAAAGTCTTCCAGCGCCTCGAAGCGCTGAGCTTTGACGCGCCGTTGAGTCCGCTGTGGCAGGTCGCTTCAGCCCTGGTCGAAGGCATGCGCGAAGGCGCCATCGCCAACAGTCCGGCGTTGCGCAGCCTGTTCAAGGACGCCGACAAGGAACTCAAGCGCCTGCTCGAACAGGGCATGCGCGGCCTCAACCAGCCGCCCCCGCCGGAGCTGCTGAAAAGCCTGCTGTTCTATATTGCCAAAGCCGAACATCCCACCGGGCAGATGCTGACCATGAAAGATCGCTACTCCCTGGACGACGCGTTGCCCGACAGCGCGATGGTCGACGAAGAACGCGCGCGTCTGGCCGGTCCCGACCGCGATGCGATGCGCTCGGTGCTGGCGGCATTGTGCGAAGAACTGGTGCGGGTCAAGGAGCGCCTCGACCTGTTCGTGCGCAGCGACCGTCAGCACACCTCCGATCTGGAGAGTCTGCTGGCGCCGCTGCGGCAGATCGCCGACACCCTCGCGGTGCTCGGTTTCGGCCAGCCGCGCAAAGTCATCATCGATCAACTGGCGGTGGTACTCGGCCTCGTTCAGGGCCAGCGCGAACCGAACGACGCGACCCTGATGGACGTGGCCGGCGCGCTGCTCTACGTCGAAGCCAACCTCGCCGGAATGGTCGGCACCGTAGAGCCGGAAAGCCCCGAAGACGCGCGCCTGCCGACCACTGATCTGACGCAGATCCATCAGATCGTGATCAAGGAAGCACGCATCTGCCTGCAACAGGCCAAGGACATGATCGTCGACTACATCGACGCCGACTGGGATCGCCAGCAACTGCAACCGCTGCCGGAACTGCTGACCCAGGTGCGCGGCGCGCTGGCGATGATTCCGCTGAGCCGCGCGGCGAGTCTGGTCGAGGCCTGCAACAGCTTTATTCGCGAACACTTGCTGCTGGATCCGCACGAGCCGGGCTGGCAGCAACTGGATCATCTCGCCGACGTCATCAGCAGCCTCGAGTATTACCTCGAACGCCTGAGCGACGACCCGCAAGCGCCGAATGAACAACTGCTGGATGTTGCACAGAAAAGCCTCGCCAGCCTGGGGTTCTTTCCACATGAGCAGCACGTGCCGCTGCTCGACGATGTACTCAGCCCCAGCGAAGCGCTGGTGATGCAGGACCTGCAGGCACTGGATGACCCCGAGACCGTGAAGTCGCTGGCCGAGGTGCTGGCCAGTCCGTTGTCGGCGGTCAACCCGCCGGCCTTGATCACCCCCGGCAACCTGATGCCGCCGCCCGCCGACGAAGAACCGGTGGACGATGAACTGCGCGAAGTGTTCCTCGAAGAGACCGACGAGGTGCTTGAGGTTCTGCACGAATACCTGCCGCGCTGGTCGGCCGACACCCATGACCGCGCCGCACTGACTGAATTGCGTCGGGCCTTTCACACCTTGAAGGGCAGCGGGCGCATGGTTCGCGCATTGATCCTTGGCGAGCTGGCGTGGGCCGTGGAAAACCTGCTCAACCGCGTGCTGGAGCACAGTGTCGAGCCAGGCGCGCAGGTGCAGCAGCTGCTCACCGACACAGTGTTGCTGCTGCCGGAGCTGATCAGCGAATTCGCCACGCACCGTCAGCGTCAACGCAACGATGTCGATCAACTGGCGGCCCGCGCGCATGCGCTGGCCAAAGGCGTCGAGCCGCTGGCAGCCGAAGACGTCGACGACGTGGCGGCTCTCGACCCGCTGTTGCTGGAGATTTTCCGCAACGAGGCCGAAACCCACCTCGCCAGCCTCAACCGCTTCCTCGATCAGGCCGCCGAGCATGTGCCGCTGCCGGCCAGCGACGAATTGCAACGCGCCTTGCACACGCTCAAGGGCAGTGCGTCGATGGCCGGGGTGTTGCCGATTGCCGAACTGGCGGCGCCGCTGGATAAGCTGGCGCGCGAGTTCAAGGCACACCAGTTGCCGCTGGATCTCGATGAAGTGGAATTGCTCCTCGAAGCCGAAGGCCTGTTCCGCGTCGGTCTGCGCCAGCTCAAGCACGATCCGCTGGCGCCGATTGTCGGCGCACAGTCGCTGATCAAACGCACCGAAGCGCTGCTGGCCGAGCGCCTGGAAGCGATCCTCAACGCGCCGAACACCGGTCTGCGGATCAAGCGCGATGCGCAACTGATCAACAACTTCCTCGCCCAGGGCATGGACATCCTGCTCGACGCCGAAAGCCTGTTGCAGCGTTGGCAACAACACCCCGGCGAGCGCCAGGAACTCAGCGCGCTGCTGGATGAACTGACCACCCTCGGCGAAGGCGCGCACCTCGCCGATCTGCTGCCGGTGGACGTGTTGTGCGAAGCCTTGCTCGACCTCTATGGCGCCGTCGAAGAAAGCAGCCTGGCGGTCAGCGACAGGTTTTTCCAGGAGGCGCAGAACGCCCACGAAGCGTTGATCAACATGCTCGACGAACTGGCTGCAGGCCAGGAAATTACCCCACAGCCGCAGCGCGTCCGCGCCCTGCACGAACTGCTCGATGAAAGCCTCGACCCGACCGCCATGGGGCTGATTCGCAGCGACGGCAGCCGCACCTTGAGCATCAGCGAACTGGGCGCCGCGACCGCCGAACTCGCCCATGCCAATGCCGAGACCGCACCCGACGACGAGATCGTTGAAATCTTCCTCGAAGAAGCGGTGGATATTCTCGACAGTGCCGGTCAGGCCTTGCAGCGTTGGGTGAGCGACCCGGACAACGCTGCGCCGCTGTCATCGTTGCAGCGCGATTTGCACACCCTAAAGGGCGGCGCGCGGATGGCCGAAGTCGATGCCATCGGCGATCTGGCCCATGAGCTGGAAAGTCTTTATGAAGGTCTGGTGGATCGTCGCCACAGTTACAGCGAGCTGCTTGGGCGCTTGCTGCACAAAAGTCACGACCGCTTGGCGCAGTTGCTCGAACAGTTGCAGAACCATCAGGCGCTGACCCCGGCGCAAGACCTGATCGAAGCGATCCGCCAGTTCCGCCAGGGCCAGTCCGGCAGTCCCGAAACGGCGCAGCCGACGGCTGAACACGACAGCGCGGCGCATGATCCGGAGCTGCTGGAAATCTTCCTCGAAGAAGGTTTCGACATCATTGAAAGCTCCGGCGCCGCGCTGTTGCGCTGGCAGGCCGAGCCGGGCAATCGCCAGGAAGTGGAAACCCTGCTGCGCGATCTGCACACCCTCAAGGGCGGTGCGCGGATGGTCGAGATCGGCCCGATCGGCGACCTCGCCCATGAGCTCGAATACCTTTACGAAAGCCTCGCCACCGGCGTGCTGCAACCGTCCGCCGAACTGTTCGCGCTGGTGCAGCGCGGGCATGACCGGCTGGCGCAAATGCTTGATGGCGTGCGTGCCGGGCAGCCATGCCCACCGGCGGATCGGCTGATCAACGCGATCCAGAATTTCAGCCACCCGGTGACTCTCGACACGCCACCGCTGCTGCCGATTCCGGCCAAGACCGAGCCTGCGGCACCCGCCGTCGATGCCGGCGCGGACATGGTCAAGGTCTCCGCCGAACTGCTCGATGAGCTGGTCAACCTCGCCGGGGAAACCTCGATTTTCCGTGGACGTATCGAGCAGCAAGTCAGCGATGCGCAAACCGCGCTGAACGAGATGGAAACCACCATCGAGCGCATGCGCGATCAGTTGCGCCGGCTCGACACAGAAACCCAGGGGCGGATTCTCAGCCGCCAGCAAGTCGATGCTGAACGCCTCGGCTACGAAGAATTCGATCCGCTGGAAATGGACCGCCATTCACAGTTGCAGCAACTGTCGCGGGCGCTGTTCGAATCCGCTTCCGACTTGCTCGATCTCAAGGAAACCCTCGACCGCCGCAACCACGACGCCGAGAACCTGTTGCAGCAACAGGGGCGGATCAACACCGAGTTGCAGGAAGGCCTGATGCGCACGCGCATGGTGCCGTTCGAACGGATGCTGCCGCGCCTCAAACGCATCGTGCGGCAGGTCGCGGAAGAGTTGAACAAAGACGTCGCATTCATCATCGGCAACGCCGAAGGCGAGATGGATCGCAACGTGCTGGAGCGCATGGCCGCGCCGTTGGAGCACATGCTGCGCAACGCCGTCGACCATGGTCTGGAGTCGGCCGAAGTGCGGCTGGCGGCGGGCAAACCGGCGCAGGGTACGATCACCCTCGACCTGACCCGCGAGGGCGGTGACATCGTTTTCGATATTCGCGACGATGGTGCCGGGGTGCCGCTGGACGCGGTGCGGCGCAAGGCAATCAAGCGCGGCCTGCTGGCACCGGACGCCGAAATCAGCGACCGCGACGTGCTGCAGTTCATCCTGCAGCCGGGGTTCTCCACGGCGGAAAAGATCACCCAGATTTCCGGGCGCGGCGTTGGCATGGACGTGGTTCATGAGGAAGTCCGCCAGCTCGGCGGCACCATGAGCATCGATTCGGTGCCGGGGCAGGGCGTGCACTTCCGCATTCGTCTGCCGTTCACCGTATCGGTCAACCGCGCGCTGATGGTGCAGTGCGGCGAGGATCAATACGCGATTCCGCTGAACACCATCGAAGGCATCGTCCGCGTGTTGCCGAATGATCTGGAAGGGCACTACCGCAACGATCCGCCGAGCTACCACTACGCCGGTCAGCGCTACGAGTTGTGCTATCTGGGCGAACTGCTGAAAACCGCGCCACGCCCGAAACTGCTCGGCCAGAGCCTGCCGTTGCCGGTGCTGCTGGTGCAGTGCAATGACCGGCACATCGCGGTGCAGGTCGATGCGATGGCCGGCACTCGCGAGATCGTGGTCAAGAGCCTCGGCCCGCAGTTCGCGGCGGTGCAGGGCGTGTCCGGGGCGACGATTCTTGGCGATGGCCGGGTGGTGCTGATTCTTGATTTGCTCGCACCGATCCGCGCGATGCAGGCGCGGGTTGCGCAGCGTCCGGCGCAGGCGGAAATCGACAGCGAACCGCAGAAGCCACTGCTGGTGCTGGTGGTCGACGACTCGGTGACCGTGCGCAAGGTCACCAGCCGTTTGCTCGAACGCCACGGCATGAATGTGCTGACCGCCAAGGACGGTGTCGACGCCATGTTGCTGCTCGAAGAACACATGCCCGACCTGATGCTGCTCGACATCGAAATGCCGCGCATGGACGGCTTCGAAGTCGCCACCCAGGTACGCAATGACGAACGCCTGCAACACCTGCCGATCATCATGATCACCTCGCGCACCGGGCAGAAACACCGCGACCGCGCGATGGCCATCGGCGTCAACGACTACCTTGGCAAGCCGTATCAGGAATCGGTGCTGCTCGAAAGCATTGCCCACTGGAGCAAGAAACATGCATGAGCGTCGCCACAACGCGCGCACCAGCCAACTCACCGGCCTGCTGCTGCCACTGGCCGATCGCAACCTGATCCTGCCCAACGTCGCCGTCGCCGAACTGATCGACTACCAGGCCAGCGCCTTCGACCTCGACACCCCGCCGTGGTATCTGGGGCGGGTGAGCTGGCGCGAACGGCAAATTCCGCTGCTGAGTTTCGAGTCGGCCTGCGGGCAGAAAATCGTCATCGGCGAACGCGCGCGGATCGTCATCCTCAATGCCCTTGGTGGGCTGCCGCAGCTGAAATTCATTGCGCTGCTGGTGCAGGGGATCCCGCGTTCGTACAAGCTCGACAGTCAGTTGAGTTATGTCGATGTGCCGTTGTGTGCGCTGGAACAGGCGGCGGTGCAGGTCGGGGAACAGGTGGCGAAGGTGCCGGATTTGTTGGGGTTGGAGCAGTTGTTGGTGGAGGCGGGGCTGGTCCACTGATCCAGAATTTGCGGTGATCTTGCTGGCCTCTTCGCGAGCAAGCTCGCTCCCACATTGGAACTTCAGTGAACACAGATTTTGGACACGACACAGATCCCCTGTGGGAGCGAGCTTGCTCGCGAAGGCGCCAGTCGCTTCACTCTGATCCGACAGACAAGCCCTCAATTTCTACAGCGCAATAAACACCATTCAGCACAGCTGTTTAAAGACACTCAGTGTTACGCCTAATCCGCCTACAAATCCTTGCGCCGCTGCCTACGCATGCACCAGAATCCGCCGGCTTGTGCGCCTTGGGCATGCTGCGTAACTTGATTCCGTCACTGATTTCCAGTGATCGGGTTTAGCAGCCCGTGGTTAATCTAAGGGTGCACATACATCATCGTCAGGCTCAGTGCCTGCATTCGATGGCGGCTGTGCGCAGGGCGCTTCGGTGCGCCGGCTTCCTTAGGTTCCCCGGTCTGCTAACCTGCGTTCAGCTGCCACCCCTTCTTTTAGCAGAGAAGCGGTTCCAGCTTTATTTCGGAACCTGAGAATGATTAAACCAACACCAAGTCCGCCGCCAACAGATGCGGCATCCCCTTACGAAGCCCCCGACTCCAAGAAATTCCACGAAGCCGCCGAGCGCGCCCTCGACCATTACCTCGGCCCGCCAAAACCCGACCTCATGGCCACGCCCTACACCCCCAACACGCTGTACATGGCCAACCCCGACGCCGACAGCGAATCCCTGCTGGCCGACGCCAGCGAATCACTCGGCTCGGCCACGGTCATGCTCAATAATCATGCGGCGCTGGTTGAAGGCTCGCACCGCAAGACGTTGCAGGGTATTGCTCAGGTGGTGATGGTGGCGGAAATGGCGGTCAATCGGGTGTTGGACAAGCTGGTGCCAACTGGCTGAGTCATGCGGTGATAGCACTGGCCCCTTCGCGAGCAAGCCCGCTCCCACAGGGGGATCTCCAGTGGATGCAGATGTTGTGTACGACAAAGATCCCCCTATGGGAGCGGGCTTGCTCGCGAATGCGTCAGCGAACGTTACGCTCAGCGTAATGATTCACCGCCGCGCTTGATTGATGCGCCCCGCTCACACGCCTACCTTGGCTCCACAACAGCGAACCCCGTGGAGTGAGCATGACAACAACAATTTCCCCCGACTCGCGCTGGACGCGGCGGCGTGACGAGAAGCAGCGGCGTCTCGACAAGGTGCGCGGGCTGGCCGATGGTGTGGTGTTGCCCAGCGACAAGATCGTCGCGGCGCTTGAAGCGTTGATCCATCCCGGCGACCGGGTGGTGCTGGAGGGCAACAACCAGAAGCAGGCGGATTTCCTTTCCCGTTCGCTGGCCAAAGCCGATCCGGCCAAGCTGCATGATCTGCACATGATCATGCCCAGCGTCGGTCGCTCCGAACACCTTGATCTGTTCGAACGCGGCATCGCCCGCAAGCTCGATTTCTCCTTCGCCGGCACCCAGAGCCTGCGCATCAGCCAGTTGCTCGAAGACGGCCTGCTGGAAATCGGCGCGATTCACACCTACATCGAACTCTACGCGCGGCTGGTGGTGGACCTGATTCCCAACGTCGTGCTCTCGGCCGGGTTCATGGCCGACCGCGCCGGCAATATCTACACCGGCCCCAGCACCGAAGACACCCCGGCACTGATCGAACCGGCCGCGTTCAGCGACGGCATCGTCATTGTCCAGGTCAACCAGTTGGTCGATGACGTCAGCGAACTGCCGCGCGTCGACATCCCGGCCTCATGGGTGGATTTCGTGGTGGTGGCCGACAAGCCGTTCTACATCGAGCCGCTGTTCACCCGCGACCCACGGCACATCAAACCGGTGCACGTGTTGATGGCGATGATGGCGATCCGTGGGATCTACGAAAAACACAACGTGCAGTCGCTCAACCACGGCATCGGTTTCAACACCGCCGCGATCGAATTGATTCTGCCGACCTACGGCGAATCCCTCGGCCTCAAAGGCAAGATCTGCCGCAACTGGACGCTCAATCCGCACCCGACGCTGATCCCGGCGATCGAGAGCGGCTGGGTCGAAAGCGTGCATTGTTTCGGCACCGAACTGGGCATGGAAAACTACATCGCCGCGCGCCCGGACGTGTTCTTCACCGGGCGCGACGGCTCGCTGCGTTCCAACCGGATGTTCTGCCAACTCGCCGGGCAGTACGCGGTGGATCTGTTTATCGGCGCAACATTGCAGGTCGATGGCGACGGCCATTCCTCGACCGTGACCCGTGGCCGCCTCGCCGGTTTCGGCGGCGCGCCGAACATGGGCCACGACCCGCGCGGTCGCCGTCACGGCACCCCGGCATGGCTCGACATGCGTCACGACGACTCGCAGCAACCGATGCTCGAACGCGGCAAGAAACTCGTGGTGCAAATGGTCGAGACCTTCCAGGAGGGTGGCAAACCGACCTTCGTTGAAACCCTCGACGCGGTGGAAGTGGCGAAGAAAAGCGGCATGCCACTGGCGCCGATCATGATCTACGGCGACGACGTCACCCACCTGCTCACTGAAGAAGGCATCGCCTACCTGTACAAGGCGCGCTCGCTGGAAGAGCGCCAGGCGATGATCGCAGCGGTGGCCGGCGTGACCGCCATCGGTCTGCGCCACAACCCGAAAGACACCGAACGCATGCGCCGCGAAGGCCTGATCGCTTTACCCGAAGACCTCGGCATCCGCCGCACCGATGCCACCCGCGAACTGCTGGCGGCGAAAAGCGTGGCCGATCTGGTCGAGTGGTCCGGCGGCCTCTACAACCCGCCCGCCAAGTTCAGGAGCTGGTAATGCACGCACTCAACCTGCAAGCGAAACCCCTGAGCCTGAGCGAACGCCTGGCCGATCTGGCGGTGGATGCGCTGATCGACGAAGCCGATCTGTCGCCAAAACCGGCGCTGGTCGACCGGCGTGGCAATGGCGCGCACACCGATCTGCACCTGGGGCTGATGCACGCTTCGGCGCTGTCGTTGTGGCCGGCGTTCAAGGAAATGGCTGAAGCGGCGGTGGACATCGGAGAAGTCGATTCAACGTTGCGCGAAGCGATTGGTCGGATCGGCCGTGAAGGCGAGCAAGCCATGCTCACGACCACCAACGGCGTGAACACCCATCGCGGTGCCATTTGGGCCTTGGGGTTGTTGATCACCGCCGCGGCACTGGAACCTAAATCCAGCGGCGCCAGTGCCGTCGCCGTACGCGCTGCGCGATTGGCTTTAATCGATGACCGCCACGCACCGCGCCCACTCAGCCACGGCGCGCAAGTTGCCCTGCGCTACGGCGCACGCGGTGCCCGCGAAGAAGCGCAACTTGGCTTCCCGTCCGTGCTGCAACGTGGCCTGCCGCAACTCAAACGCAGCCGCGCCAGCGGCCACGGCGAGCAGAACGCCCGGCTCGATGCGCTGCTGGCGATCATGACCGATCTGGCCGACACCTGCGTGCTCTACCGCGCCGGTGAACAAGGTCTGCAGGCCATGCAACATGGCGCGCAAGCGGTGCTCGACGCTGGCGGCAGCGCCAGCCTCACCGGGCGTCGGCGCCTGCACGAACTGGATCAACAACTCATCGCATTGAATGCCTCGCCCGGTGGCGCCGCCGACTTGCTCGCCGCCACGCTGCTGCTCGACCGTATCGAGCGCGACGGCATCCTTCAGGGAGCGTTTTGATGGAAACCTTATCCTTTGAATTCCCCGCCGGGCAGCCGCCACGCGGGCGGGCGCTGGTCGGTTGTGTCGGCTCGGGCGATCTGGAAGTGCTGATCGAACCGGGTCTGGCCGGCAAGCTGACGATCAATGTGCAGACCTCGGTCAACGGTGCGCAGCAGCGCTGGCAGCATCTGTTCGCGCGGATGTTCGACGGCACCACGCCGCCAGCGCTGGCCATCGATATTCACGATTTCGGCGCCACGCCGGGTGTGGTGCGTTTGCGCCTGGAACAAGGTTTCGAGGAGCTCGGCCATGACTGACAGCGCAGCGTTGCTCAACAAACACAGCTTCGTCGAACTCGGCGCACGGCAACGGGCGAAAGCCTTGCTCGACGCCGGGACCTTCCGCGAATTGCTCGACCCGTTTCAACGGGTCATGTCGCCATGGCTCGAACGCCAGGGCGTGGTGCCGCAGGCCGATGACGGCGTGGTGATCGCCAAGGGCAGCCTCGACGGTTTGCCGGTGGTCATTGCCGCAATTGAAGGCGCGTTTCAGGGCGGCAGCCTCGGCGAAGTCGGCGGGGCGAAGATTGCCGGGGCGCTGGAACTGGCCGCCGAAGACAACCGCAAAGGCATCCCGACCCGCGCTGTGTTGCTGCTGGAAACCGGTGGCGTGCGTTTGCAGGAGGCCAATCTCGGGCTGGCGGCGATTGCCGATATTCATGCGGCGATTGTCGATTTGCAGCAGTACCAACCGGTGGTCGGTGTGGTCGCGGGCAGCGTCGGCTGTTTCGGCGGCATGTCGATTGCCGCCGCGCTGTGCAGCTATTTGCTGGTGACCCAGGAAGCACGCCTCGGCCTCAACGGCCCGCAAGTGATCGAGCAGGAGGCCGGGATCGAAGAATACGACTCCCGCGACCGGCCCTTCATCTGGAGCCTGACCGGTGGCGAGCAGCGTTTCGCCAGTGGTCTGGTGGATCGTTATGTCGCCGATGATGTGGCGCAGATCCGTCAGCAGGTCGGTGAACTGTTGCAACAAGGCTTGCCAACCCAGCCGCGCAGTCAGCGCGCCGATTGGTTTCTGCAACGCCTGAACCGTTTGGACACCGCCAAGCAAATCGAACCGTCGGTGGTTCGCGATCTGTATCAAGGAGAGCGCTCATGAGTGGTTATTCCGTGCGCGGTTTGAACTGGTTCAACGCCCTGAGCGCTGGTGCGAAAGCGGTCGAAGGTTTGCCGCCATCGTTGAAGGTCGCCGACGGCGAACTTGGGCGGTTTATCGCGGTGGTCGCTGACCCGGACAACCGTTTCCCACGGGCTCGCAACGGTGAAGTCGGCTTGCTCGAAGGCTGGGGTCTGGCCAAGGCTGTGGATGACGTGATCACGGCAGATCGCGACGAAGCGCAGAAGCGCCCGATCATCGCCATCGTCGATGTTCCGAGCCAGGCTTACGGTCGTCGCGAAGAAGCCCTCGGCATTCATCAGGCCCTGGCCGGGGCGGCGGACAGTTATGCCCGCGCCCGTCTGGCCGGGCATCCGGTGATTGCGCTGCTGGTGGGCAAGGCCATGTCCGGGGCGTTTCTTGCCCACGGTTATCAGGCCAACCGCTTGATTGCCCTGCGCGATCCAGGAGTAATGGTGCATGCGATGGGCAAGGCCTCGGCGGCGCGAGTGACGCTGCGTAGTGTCGAGGAACTGGAAGCACTGGCCGCCAGCGTGCCGCCGATGGCCTATGACATCGACAGCTACGCCAGCCTCGGATTGCTCTGGGAAACCTTGTCGGTGCAGCAGATCGAGCAGCCGACGGCGGAGGATCTGGCGCGGGTGACCGAGTGCCTGAAACAGGCCATCGGCGATATCGCCAGCACTGACCTGAGCAACCGTCTCGGCGCGAAAAACCGTGAAGCCTCCAGCCGCGTGCGTGAACTGCTGAGGGCGCAGTGGTGAACATGCCACTGGCTCACGACCTGCTCTGGGGCATGACCCCGGCGCAGTTGCCGGCGGATGCGCCGCAGTGGGCAATCGAGTCGTTGGCTGCCGGGCAACCGGTGGTGGTTCGGCGCGCGGTGGGCGCAGAAGGTTGGGTCGCGGTGGGCATTCGCGGTGCGTTGCGTGAGCAGCGGCTGGCGGCGTTTATGGCGCTCGATTCGATTGCCTGTCGGGTCAGCCCCGAAGCGCTTTGTCATGTCGATTGCGAGCGCGATCTGCCAGTGATGCAGGCGCTCAAACAACTGCGGCCAATGCTCGATGACTGCGGCTGGGTCTGGGGTGTCAGCGGCAGTGTCGGGTTTGAGTTGGCCAGTGGTTTTACCGCGATGCACGCGGCCAGTGACCTCGATCTGATTCTGCGGACACCGCAACTGATCACGCGTAATCAGGCACGCAAATTGGTCGCGGTTTTTGATCAAGCCGTGTGCCGAGTCGACATGCAATTGCAGACGCCGTTCGGTGCAGTCGCGTTGCGCGAATGGGCCGGCGGGTCTGCACGGGTGTTGCTGAAAAACGCCCATCAAGCCTGTCTGGTCACTGATCCGTGGAACCCGCAGGAGCAGGCAGCGTGAGCAGCCTGTTGGTGTTCCCCGGCCAGGGTGCGCAACAACCGGGCATGCTCCAGCGTTTGCCTCGGGAAGCGTTGATCGAGGCCAGCGACGTGCTCGGTGAAGACGTCGCGCTGCTCGATTCTGCCGATGCGTTACGCAGCACCCGGGCGGTTCAGCTGTGCCTGTTGATCGCCGGGGTCGCTGCTTCACGACAATTGCTGCAGGACGGACTCACGGCGGATTACGTCGCCGGCCTGTCCATCGGTGCGTACCCGGCAGCGGTGGTCGCCGGGGCCTTGAGCTTCAGTGACGCGTTGCATCTGGTCAGCCTGCGTGGCGAGTTGATGCAGCAGGCTTATCCACAAGGCTTTGGCATGACCGCAATCATCGGTCTGCAATTAGCCACCGTCGAAACGCTGCTGGCGCAGGTGCACAGTGCGGAGTCGCCGGTGTACCTGGCCAACATCAACGCCGATAACCAGGTGGTGATTGCCGGCAGCGACGCGGCGATGCAAGCGGTGGCCGAACTGGCGCGCAGTCGTGGCGCCGGTCTGGCCAAACGCCTGGCGGTGAGCGTGCCGTCACACTGTCCGTTGCTGGAAGCGCCGGCGCAAACCCTCGCCGAAGCCTTCGCCAACGTTGCACTGAAGACCCCGAAAATCGCTTACCTGAGTGGCAGCCGCGCGCGTCCGCTGATCAAGCCTGATGCCTTGCGCGACGACCTCGCTTTCAACATGTGCCGCGTGGTGGACTGGCGCGGCACCGTGCAAAGCGCTTACGAGCGCGGCGTGCGGCTACAGATCGAACTGTCGCCCGGTGCGGTGCTGACCGGGCTGGCGCGCCGGGTGTTTGAATCGGGCACGGTCACTGCCTTCGACAGTGCGCGTCTGGACACCTTGCAGGCGCTTTTGCGAGAGGAGGGTGGCCGCCGACCATAAACCGCCGCGACTCAGGCTTCGAACAACAAAAACAACATTCGACGATGCACTTTGAGGACTACAACAATGATTATTTACGGTGTGGCGCTGCTGGCGATCTGTACGCTGGCAGGGGTGATCATGGGCGACATGCTCGGTGTGCTGCTGGGCGTCAAATCCAACGTCGGCGGGGTCGGCATCGCCATGATCCTGCTGATCTGCGCGCGGTTGTGGATGCAGAAACGCGGCGGCATGACCAAGGATTGCGAAATGGGCGTCGGCTTCTGGGGCGCGATGTACATTCCGGTGGTGGTGGCGATGGCCGCGCAACAGAACGTCGTCACCGCCCTGCACGGTGGCCCGGTGGCGGTGCTCGCGGCAATCGGTTCGGTGGTGGTGTGTGGTTGCACGATTGCCTTGATCAGCCGCACCCATAAAGGCGAACCGTTGCCCGACGAACCGGTGGAAGTCACTCCGGTCGGCACCCCGGTAGGAGGCCGCTGACATGTGGGCACTCATTGAAAACGGTCTGGAACACAACGGTCTGGTCACTGCCTTCGCTTTCGTCGGCGTGATCATGTGGGTCTCGGTGGTTCTCTCGAAACGCCTGACGTTCGGGCGCATTCACGGCTCGGCGATTGCCATCGTCATCGGTCTGGTGCTGGCCTGGGTCGGCGGCACCCTGACTGGCGGCCAGAAAGGCCTGGCGGATCTGACGCTGTTCTCCGGCATCGGCCTGATGGGCGGGGCGATGCTGCGTGATTTCGCGATTGTGGCGACTGCGTTCGAAGTGCAGGCGACCGAGGCGAAGAAGGCCGGGTTGATCGGCGTGATCGCGCTGCTGCTCGGTACGATCCTGCCGTTCATTGTCGGCGCGTGCATGGCCTGGGCCTTCGGGTATCGCGATGCGGTGAGCATGACCACGATCGGCGCGGGCGCGGTGACCTATATCGTCGGGCCGGTGACCGGCGCGGCGATTGGCGCGACCTCGGATGTGATGGCGCTGTCGATTGCCACCGGATTGATCAAGGCGATTCTGGTGATGGTCGGCACCCCGGTCGCAGCGCGCTGGATGGGCCTGGATAACCCGCGTTCGGCGATGGTGTTCGGCGGTCTGGCCGGGACGGTGAGCGGGGTAACTGCGGGGCTGGCGGCGACGGATCGGCGGTTGGTGCCTTATGGGGCGTTGACGGCGACGTTCCACACTGGGCTTGGCTGTTTGCTGGGGCCATCGCTGTTGTTCTTCATTGTTCGCGGTATTGTTGGCTAGATACGGAATTTGAGTTGTCTGGGCTGACGCTTTCGCGAGCAAGCCCGCTCCCACATTTGGAATG
>NZ_JANLOG010000095.1:0-17305 GCF_025466205.1 Pseudomonas sp. 13B_3.2_Bac1 | reverse complement strand
CGCCCCCCCCCCCCCCCCCCCCCCCCCCCCCCCCCGCTCCCACATTTTTGAGCGCATTTCAGGCTGAAATGTAATCAGACGCCCAGGTAATCAAGGATCCCTTCGGCAGCATTGCGGCCTTCGAAGATCGCCGTTACCACCAGGTCGGAACCGCGCACCATGTCGCCACCGGCGAAGATTTTCGGGTTGCTGGTCTGGTGCTTGTACTGACCCTGCTCAGGCGCGACGACACGGCCCTGGCTGTCGGTCTGGATTTCGAACTGTTCGAACCACGGTGCCGGGCTTGGACGGAAACCGAACGCGATGACCACGGCGTCGGCCGGGATGATCTCTTCGGAGCCCGGGATCGGCTCGGGGCTGCGGCGGCCACGGGCGTCCGGTTCGCCGAGACGGGTCTCGACCACCTTCACGCCTTCGACCTTGTCTTCACCGACGATCGCGATTGGCTGGCGGTTGTAGAGGAATTTCACGCCTTCTTCCTTGGCGTTCTTCACCTCTTTGCGCGAGCCGGGCATGTTCGCTTCGTCACGACGATAGGCGCAGGTCACCGACTTGGCGCCCTGACGGATCGAGGTGCGGTTGCAGTCCATCGCCGTGTCGCCACCGCCGAGTACCACGACCTTCTTGCCTTTCATGTCGACGAAATCTTCCGGCGACTTTTCAAAGCCCAGGTTGCGGTTGACGTTGGCAATCAGGAAGTCCAGCGCGTCGTAGACGCCCGGCAGGTCCTCACCGGCAAAGCCGCCCTTCATGTAGGTGTAGGTGCCCATGCCCATGAACACGGCATCGTATTCGGCGAGCAGTTGCTCCATGGTCACGTCCTTGCCGACCTCGGTGTTGAGGCGGAACTCGATGCCCATGCCGGTGAAGACTTCGCGACGATTGCTCAGCACGCTCTTCTCAAGCTTGAACTCAGGGATACCGAAGGTCAGCAGACCGCCGATTTCCGGGTTCTTGTCGAACACCACCGGGGTCACGCCGCCACGCACCAGCACGTCGGCACAACCCAGCCCCGCCGGGCCGGCACCGATGATCGCGACACGCTTGCCGGTCGGTTTGACCTTGGACATGTCCGGGCGCCAGCCCATGGCGAACGCGGTGTCGGTGATGTACTTCTCGACCGAACCGATGGTCACTGCGCCGAAACCGTCGTTGAGGGTGCAGGCACCCTCGCACAGCCGATCCTGCGGGCACACCCGGCCGCAGACTTCCGGCAGGGTGTTGGTCTGGTGCGACAGCTCGGCGGCCTGGAGGATGTTGCCCTCGGCCACCAGCTTCAGCCAGTTGGGAATGAAGTTGTGCACCGGGCACTTCCATTCGCAATACGGGTTGCCGCAACCCAGGCAGCGGTGGGCCTGGTCGGCCGACTGCTGGGGTTTGAACGGTTCGTAGATCTCGACGAACTCTTTCTTGCGTTGACGCAACAGTTTCTTCTTCGGATCCTTGCGCCCGACATCGATGAACTGGAAGTCGTTATTCAGACGTTCAGCCATTGTTAAAACCTCATCAAACTCTTCAGGCGCATATCACTGCGGGTTGGCACGAGTGCTGGAAAGCAACGATTTCAGGTTGGCAGCCTTAGGCTTCACCAGCCAGAAACGGCGCAGGTAGTCATCAAGGTTTTCGGCGAGTTCACGACCCCACTCGCTCTCGGTTTCCTTGACGTACTCGTTCAGCACGTTCTGCAAGTGGCTGCGGTAGGCTTCCATCGCCTCGCCGCTGATCCGCTGGATTTCCACCAGTTCGTGGTTGACCCGGTCAACGAAGGTGTTGTCCTGGTCGAGCACGTAGGCGAAACCACCGGTCATGCCAGAGCCGAAGTTGTAACCGGTCTTGCCCAAAACGCAGACGAAACCACCGGTCATGTACTCGCAGCAGTGATCGCCAGTGCCTTCCACGACCGTGTGGGCACCGGAGTTACGCACAGCGAAACGCTCGCCTGCGGTGCCGGCGGCGAACAACTTGCCGCCGGTGGCACCGTACAGGCAGGTGTTGCCGATGATGGCGCTGTTCTGAGTCTGATAGACGCTGCCCTTCGGCGGCACGATGACCAGTTTGCCGCCGGTCATGCCTTTGCCGACGTAGTCGTTGGCGTCGCCTTCCAGATACATGTGCAGACCGCCGGCGTTCCACACGCCGAAGCTCTGACCGGCCGTGCCTTTGAAGCGGAAGGTGATCGGCGCGTTGGCCATGCCCTGATTGCCGTGCTTGCGCGCGATTTCGCCGGAGATCCGCGCGCCGATCGAACGGTCGCAGTTGCAGATGTCCAGTTCGAACTCGGCACCGCTTAGGTCGTTGATCGCCGAGGTCGCCATGTCGACCATTTTCTCGGCCAGCAGGCCCTGGTCGAACGGCGGGTTGCGCTCAACGCCGCAGAATTGCGGTTTGTCCGCCGGGATGTGATCGCTGCCCAGCAGCGGGGTCAGATCCAGGTGGTGTTGCTTGGCGGTCTGGCCTTCGAGGATTTCCAGCAGATCGGTACGGCCGATCAGCTCTTCGAGGGAACGCACGCCGAGCTTGGCCAGCCACTCACGGGTTTCTTCGGCGACGTAGGTGAAGAAGTTCACCACCATGTCGACGGTACCGATGTAGTGATCCTTGCGCAGCTTCTCGTTCTGCGTCGCAACACCGGTGGCGCAGTTGTTCAGGTGGCAGATGCGCAGGTATTTGCAGCCCAGCGCGATCATCGGTGCAGTACCGAAGCCGAAGCTTTCGGCGCCGAGGATCGCGGCCTTGATCACGTCGAGGCCGGTTTTCAGGCCGCCGTCGGTCTGCACCCGGACTTTGCCACGCAGGTCGTTGCCGCGCAGGGTCTGGTGGGTTTCGGCGAGGCCGAGTTCCCACGGCGCGCCCGCGTATTTGATCGAGGTCAGCGGCGAAGCACCGGTGCCACCGTCGTAACCGGAGATGGTGATCAAGTCCGCATAGGCCTTGGCCACACCGGCAGCGATGGTGCCGACGCCGGCTTCTGCTACCAGCTTCACCGAAACCAGTGCCTTCGGGTTGACCTGTTTCAGGTCGAAGATCAATTGCGACAAGTCTTCGATCGAGTAGATGTCGTGGTGCGGCGGTGGCGAAATCAGGGTCACGCCCGGCACTGCGTAACGCAGCTTGGCGATCAGCCCGTTGACCTTACCGCCCGGCAGTTGCCCGCCCTCGCCCGGCTTGGCGCCCTGAGCGACCTTGATCTGCAGCACTTCGGCGTTGACCAGGTATTCCGGGGTTACACCGAAACGGCCGGTCGCGACCTGCTTGATTTTCGAGCTCTTGATGGTGCCGTAGCGCGCCGGGTCTTCGCCGCCTTCGCCGGAGTTGGAACGCGCACCGAGGCGGTTCATGGCTTCGGCCAGGGCTTCGTGAGCTTCCGGCGACAGTGCGCCCAGCGAGATACCGGCGGAGTCGAAGCGCTTGAGCACCGATTCCAGCGGCTCGATTTCACTGATGTCCAGCGGCTTGTCGAGGGTCTTGACCTTGAACAGGTCGCGAATCATCGACACCGGACGGTTGTCCACCAGCGAGGTGTATTCCTTGAACTTGGCGTAATCGCCCTGCTGCACGGCGGCTTGCAGGGTGTTGACCACGTCCGGGTTGTACGCGTGGTATTCGCCGCCGTGAACGAACTTCAGCAGACCGCCCTGCTGGATCGGCTTGCGCGGACTCCAGGCTTCGGTGGCGAGTGCTTTCTGCTCGGCTTCGATGTCGACGAAACGCGCACCCTTGATGCGGCTCGGCACGCCACGGAAGCTCAGCTCGCACACTTCTTCGGACAGGCCGATGGCTTCGAACAGCTGCGCACCGCGGTACGAGGCGATGGTCGAGATGCCCATCTTCGACAGGATCTTCAGCAGACCTTTGGTGATGCCTTTGCGGTAGTTCTTGAACACCTCATAGAGGTCGCCCAGCACTTCACCGGTACGGATCAGGTCACCCAGCACTTCGTAGGCCAGGAACGGATAGACCGCCGAGGCGCCGAAACCGATCAGCACCGCGAAGTGATGCGGATCGCGTGCGGTCGCGGTTTCCACGAGGATGTTGGAATCGCAGCGCAGGCCTTTTTCGGTCAGGCGGTGGTGCACCGCGCCGGTGGCCAGCGAAGCGTGGATCGGCAGTTTGCCCGGCGCGATATGACGGTCGCTCAGAACGATCTGGGTACGCCCGGCACGCACGGCTTCTTCAGCCTGATCGGCGACGTTGCGGATCGCCGCTTCGAGGCCGACGCTTTCGTCGTAGTTGAGGTCGATGATCTGCCGCTCGAAACCCGGGCGGTCGAGGTTCATCAGCGAGCGCCACTTGGCCGGCGAGATCACTGGCGAGCTGAGGATCACGCGCGAGGCGTGTTCCGGCGATTCCTGGAAGATGTTGCGCTCGGCACCGAGGCAGATTTCCAGCGACATCACGATCGCTTCACGCAGCGGGTCGATCGGCGGGTTGGTGACCTGCGCGAACTGCTGGCGGAAATAGTCGTACGGCGTGCGCACACGCTGCGACAGCACGGCCATCGGCGTGTCATCGCCCATCGAACCGACGGCTTCGTAGCCCTGTTCGCCGAGCGGACGCAGCACCTGATCACGCTCTTCGAACGTGACCTGATACATCTTCATGTATTGCTTGAGCTGATCGACGTCGTAGAACGCCGAACCGTGGTCGTTGTCTTCCATGGTCGCCTGGATGCGCAGGGCGTTCTTGCGCAGCCATTGCTTGTACGGATGACGGGATTTCAGACGGTTGTCGATCGCGTCGGTGTCGAGGATCTGCCCGGTTTCGGTGTCCACGGCGAGGATCTGGCCCGGGCCGACACGGCCCTTGGCGATCACGTCTTCTGGCTGGTAGTTCCAGACGCCGATTTCCGAAGCAACGGTGATGAAACCGTTGGTGGTGGTGACCCAGCGCGCCGGACGCAGGCCGTTACGGTCGAGCAGGCACACCGCGTAACGACCATCGGTCATCACCACGCCGGCCGGGCCGTCCCACGGTTCCATGTGCATCGAGTTGTACTCGTAGAACGCACGCAGATCCGGGTCCATGGTTTCAACGTTCTGCCACGCAGGCGGAATGATCATCCGCACGCCACGGAACAGGTCGATGCCACCGGTGACCATCAGTTCGAGCATGTTGTCCATGCTCGAGGAGTCGGAACCGACACGGTTGACCAGCGGGCCGAGTTCTTCCAGATCCATCAGATCGTTGGTGAACTTGGTCCGACGGGCCTGCGCCCAGTTACGGTTACCGGTAATGGTGTTGATCTCGCCGTTGTGGGCGAGGAAGCGGAATGGCTGAGCCAGCGGCCATTTCGGCAGGGTGTTGGTGGAAAAGCGCTGGTGGAACACGCAGATCGCGGTTTGCAGGCGCTGGTCACCAAGGTCCGGATAGAACGCGGCCAAGTCGGCCGGCATCATCAGGCCTTTATAGATGATGGTCTTGTGCGAAAAGCTGCAGATGTAGTGGTCGGTGTCGGCGGCGTTGGCCACCGACGAGCGACGACGGGCGCTGAACAGCTTGACCGCCATGTCCTGATCGCTCAGGCCTTCACCGCCAATGTACACCTGCTCGATCTGCGGCAGGCGCTCAAGGGCCAGGCGGCCGAGGACGCTGGTGTCGATCGGCACTTTGCGCCAGCCGATCAGTTGCAGGCCTTCGGCAAGGATCTCGCGGTTCATGTTCTCGCGAGCGGCTTCGGCCTTGGCCGGATCCTGGTTGAAGAAGACCATGCCCACGGCATATTGCTTGGGCAGCTCGACGCTGAAGTTTTCCTGGGCGATCGCCCGCAGGAACGCGTCAGGCTTTTGAATCAGCAGACCGCAACCGTCACCGGTCTTGCCGTCGGCATTAATCCCACCGCGGTGGGTCATGCAGGTCAGGGCCTCGATGGCCGTTTGCAAAAGGGTATGACTGGGCTCGCCCTGCATATGGGCTATCAGGCCGAAACCGCAGTTATCCTTGAATTCATCTGGTTGGTACAGACCTGCTTTCATAGACACTTTCTCACCAGGCTGCCTCTTTTCGAGGCAAATTTCTTTTCAATTCAACCACTTGCTGACCGCGCCGAACGTACGCCGGCTTTGCGGGGGCAAAAGGGTGGTCATTGTACACAGCGACACAGACGCTCACAAATTTGACGACGAAATGTCGCAAATCTATGTCGCATTTGTGAAAGGTTTAAAGCGATCTGCTGTGCTAGTCAAAACTTTTTTAATTCTGACTGCAACGACTCAAAGACTACTGTGACGCAGACACCACAAGGCACGCGACCTGGAAGGAAGCGCGCACTCGTAGAAATTTTGAGGTGCTTGGAGAGGCGGCCTGGGTAAGGCCGCCGAATCTTCAGCGAGTTGTTGCCAGTTCCTGTTGGACGCTGGCGACAGTGCGAGGCCAAGGTTTACCAGCCTGAACCTTCGCTGGCAAGGCCTTGATGGCAGAAACGGCTGCATCACGATTGGCGAAGTTGCCGTAGGTGATCACGTAGAGAGGCTTGCCGTTGAGGACTTTCTTGAAATAACGGTACTCGCCGCCCTGCTCCTTGACGAAGTTCTGCGCGGTCGCTTCGGAGCTGGTGCCGAGGATCTGCACCACGTAATTGCTGGTCGGCTGACCGGCGTACCAGCTGCCACCGGCAGCCTTGGCCACGGTAACCGGCTTCTCGGCCGGTTTGGCGGCCGCAACAGGCTTGGCCGGAACCGGAGCAGGTTTGGCCGCTGGCGCTGCCGGAGCAGGCTTGGCGGTGGCGACCTGAGTCGGTGCCGGGGTCGGCTTGGCGGCTGGCACCGGAACCGGGGTTGGCGCCGGGCCGGCCGGGACACCTGCCGGTGGTGCGGAAGTCGTTACGGTCGGCGGCGTCGCGCTGGAACCTTCGACCGGCACGCCATCGTCGCCTTCGGTGATGCCGCCAGCGGCCTCAGCCAACGGGCCGCGCATCACCGGTTGCGAGTTGCCGACCAGTGGCAGCGGCATCGGCTGGGTATTGCCGGCGAACTCGACGTTCGGCGCGCCACCCTTGGCGCCCTGGCCCAATGGCAGTTGTGCCTGTTCGTTGGCGGGTGCGCCAGTGGTTGGCGCCTTGTTGCGACCCGGCATCAGCCAGGCGGCGGCGACCGCGACCACAACGACGGCGGAAATCGCCAATACGTGTTTCTTCGGCATGTTGAACCCCATACTTGGACGCTTGACCGCAGAGCGGCTGGCAATCATGACTTCGATCAGTGCATCGCGAGCGACCTGGTTGATGTTGCCAGGCCAACCCTCGGCGCTTTCGTGAATCTCAGAGATCTGATCCGCGGTGAAAAGTTCGACACCCCGGCCCGCACCTTCGAGCCGTTGGTCGAGATATTCGCGGGTCTCTTCTTCGGTGTACGGCTGCAGTTCGATGACGTGGAAGCGCTCTTCCTCGAGGTGCAAGGCCTCCAGTTGCGCGATCAGCGACGATTCACCGAAGAGGAACACGTGTGGACGACCTTCCGGCGCACCGGCACCCAGCGCCATCAGCGCTTCGAGCGCAGATTCGTCAAGCTGCTCGGCATCATCCACCAGCAGATAGACTTCCTGCCCGGTCAGCGCCAGCTGCACCACTTGCGCCAGAATCGCGCCGACCTCGGCCTGCGCCACGTCCAGCGCCTGGGCGACCTGACGCAACACGCCGGCCGCATCGCCGGCCCCACGGGCCGACACCACGACACTTTGCACCGATTGCTTGTTGGTGCTGGCCACCAGCGCCTGGCGCAGCAGGGTCTTGCCGCTGCCTTGCGGGCCGGTGACCACCAGCAGCAACTGGCTGTAACGCGCCAGGTGGTGCAGTTGCCCCAGCACCGGCTTGCGCTGGGCCGGGAAGAATTTGAAGCCCGGCACCCGCGGCGCGAAAGGGTCGTGACTTAACTGGAAATGGCCGAGGAACGCCTCGTCGGCATGCAAACTAGTCATCGGAATCTTATTAACCTTTAAGCTGAGCCAGAGCGCGGTAATCCGCTCCCAGCGTGGCCTGTAGAACCTCTTTCGGATAATCGGCGGTCACCACCGCTTCGCCCATCCGGCGCAGCAGCACCAGGCGCAGACGACCGTCGATCACTTTTTTATCAATTGCCATATGTTCGAGAAAATCGGCTTCGGTCATTTCTTCCGGCGGGATCACCGGCAGACCGGCACGCTGGAACAGCCGAATGCCGCGATCACGTTCCTGCTCGCTGATCCAGCCCAGACGCGCGGACATTTCCAGCGCCATCACCGTACCTGCGGCGACCGCCTCACCATGCAACCAGACACCATAGCCCATGTGGGTCTCGATGGCGTGGCCGAAGGTGTGGCCGAGATTGAGCGTGGCGCGCACGCCGGTTTCCTTCTCATCGGCACCGACCACTGCAGCCTTGGCCGCGCAGGAGCGCTCGATGGCATAGGTCAGGGCCTTCTGGTCCAGCGCGCGCAAGGCGTCGACGTTGTCTTCGAGCCAGGTCAGGAACGGCTCGTCGCAGATCAGACCGTACTTGATGACTTCGGCCAGACCGGCGGACAGCTCACGCTCTGGCAGGGTTTTCAGGGACGCGGTATCGATCAGCACCACGTTCGGCTGATAGAACGCGCCGACCATGTTCTTGCCCAACGGGTGGTTGATGCCGGTCTTGCCGCCCACCGACGAATCGACCTGGGACAGCAGCGTGGTAGGAATCTGGATGAAATCGACGCCGCGCTGGTAGCAAGCGGCGGCGAAACCGGCCATGTCACCGATGACACCGCCGCCGAGGGCGATGATCGTGGTGCGGCGGTCATGACGGGCGGTCAGCAGACCGTCGAAGATCAGTTGCAGGGTTTCCCAGTTCTTGAAGGCTTCGCCGTCCGGCAGCACCACCGAGATCACCGAGAACTGCGCCAGGCTGCGGGTCAGACGTTCGAGATAGAGCGGCGCAACGGTCTCGTTGGAGATGATTGCCACCTGCCGCCCGTGGATATGCGGCGCCAGCAACTCAGGCTGATCCAACAAACCTTCGCCAATATGAATCGGGTAGCTGCGCTCGCCTAGATCGACCTTGAGTGTCTGCATGTGTCCCCACAGTGAAGATGGAAGCAGGCGTCCTGCCCTGAATTATTGGTTGTCTGCTGCCTATAGCGGGTATGACGCCGCTCGCACGCCATCCGCCACAACCTCGGCGGCTCTGACAGGACGCCGAGGATAGCGCATTTCGGGCGATGCTTTAACGGGGTGGAAGCTGCGCCAGACGGTCGAGAATGTCGAGCACCACCATACGCGGTGGCCGCTCGTCGGTTTCCACCACCAGATCGGCGATTTCCCGATAGAGCGGATCGCGGATCGCCAGCAGGTCACGCAGGGTTTTCGCCGGATCGGCGGTGCGCAGCAAAGGACGATTGCGGTCGCGCGACGTGCGCCCGACCTGCTGCTCGACGGAGGCGTGCAGATACACCACCCGCCCGCCCTCGTGCAGGGCCTTGCGGTTGGCATCGCGCATCACCGCGCCGCCGCCCGTCGCCAGCACCACGCCGTCGAACGCGCACAGCTCGGCGATCATCGCCTGCTCACGGTCGCGAAAGCCGGGCTCGCCTTCCTTGTCGAAGATCCACGGGATATTGGCGCCCGTGCGCAGTTCAATTTCCTTGTCGGAATCTTTGAACGGCAGGCGCAGCTCTTTGGCCAGCAACCGGCCGATGGTGCTTTTTCCAGCGCCCATCGGTCCTACAAGAATCAAATTTCGCACAGAATCAACGACTCACAGCAATCGCCTGGTTATTCATGATACGCGGAGTGAGAAATACCAGCAGCTCGGATTTTTTCTCCGAAACCACATCACGCCGGAAAAGGCGGCCAAGATACGGCACATCGCCAAGAAATGGCACCTTATCTACGACCTTGCTTTGAGTATTTGAGAAAACACCGCCAATCACGATGGTTTCGCCGTCGTTCACCAGCACCTTGGCGTTGACCTCGTTCTTCTTGATCGGCGGTACATCCTGCACTTTGTTCAGGTAGTCCGGTTCGTCCTTGGTGACTTTGACCTCCATGATGATGCGGTTGTCAGGGGTGATCTGTGGCGTCACTTCCAGCGACAGCGAAGCCTCCTTGAACGACACCGATGTCGCGCCGCTGGAGCTGGCTTCCTGATACGGAATCTCGGTGCCCTTGAGGATCTTTGCGGTCTCCTTGTCGGAGGTGACTACTTTGGGCTGCGAGACAATTTCACCGTTGCCGGTTTTCTCCATGGCGGTCAGCTCAAGATCGAGCAGCACGTTGTCAGTGATGAAGGCGATGCCGATCCCCGAGGTATTACCGATCGTGCCCATGTCGACGAACGGCGAATTGGTGCTGGTGCTGCCCGGTGTGCCGATGGTGGTCGACGTGCCATTGCTGACCCCGGAGGTGTTCCAGTTGCCCTTGTTCTGGATCGAACCGCCCCAGCGCACGCCCAGACTCTTGTCGTAATCGACGTTGGCCTCGACGATCCGCGCCTCGATCATCACCTGACGCACCGGAATATCCAGTTGCGCCACAATCCGCCGCAGTTCATCGAGGCGATCCTGGGTCTGGTAGGCAATGATGTTGTTGGTGCGCTCGTCGACGGTGATCGAGCCGCGCTCGTCGATTTTCGCCTCGGCGCTGGTCACCGATTGGAACAGCTTGGCGATGTCCGCCGCCTTGGCGTAGTTCACCTGCAGCAGCTCGCGGCGCAGCGGTGCCAGTTCGGCGATCTGTTTCTGCGACTCCAACTCCTGGCGTTCGCGGGCAGCGATTTCGTCGGCCGGCGCCACCAGCAGCACGTTGCCGATCTTGCGTTTATCCAGCCCCTTGGTTTTCAGCACCAAGTCCAGCGCCTGATCCCACGGCACGTTTTGCAGACGCAAGGTGATCCCGCCCTGCACCGTATCGCTGGCTACCAGGTTGAGATTGGTGAAATCGGCGATCAGTTGCAGCACCGAGCGCACATCGATGTCCTGAAAATTCAGCGAGAGCTTTTCGCCGCTGTAGGCCTGGCGCTCGGCATTGCGTTTTTGCAGGTCATCGACCGTCATCGGGCGAATGCTGACGGTCAGTTTGTTATCGGTCTGGTAGGTGGAATAGTCGAACGTGCCGCTGGGTTCGACGGTAATGACCGCACGATCACCGCTGGCGGCGGCATTGACGAACTGCACAGGCGTGGCGAAATCCTTGACGTCGAGGCGCACCCGCAGCCTGTCGGGCAACTGGGTGCGGGCAAAACTGAGGATGATCTTGCCGTCATGCTCCTGGATATCCGGGGCAATGGTCGGGTCCGACAGATCAATGACCACGTTGCCCTCGCCCGCGGTGCCACGCTGGAAGTCGACGCCACGAATGGTCTTGGCAACGGGGGCGTAAGCCTTCGCCGGAGCCGCGACCGGTCGTGGCGCAGCAGCGGCTGGGCGCGGTGCAGCAGGCTTGGCGCCCTGCCCGACCACCACGAACAGATTGTTACCCTCGACCCGCGAGGTGTAGGGCGTCAGTTGCGTCAGGTTGATGATCAGGCGTGTCCGGTCGTTGGCCTCGACCACCGTCGCGGTGCGCGCATTGCCGCTGCCCAGATCGCGGGTCTTGCTCGTCAGCTGGCTGGCGACACCCGGCAGATCCAGCGCGATTCGCGCCGGTGATTCGGTGGTGTAGCCCTTGGGCTGCGGTGGTGGGCCGTCGAACGACAGCTTCAACTCGATGCGGTCACCCGGTAACGCCGCCACATCCAGCGCCTTGAGACTGGCCGCCTGCACCATCGGTGACAGCAGCGCTATCCATAGCGAAAAACCGAGGGTGGAAAAAATCCTGTTCATTGTTCGACTTCCACTATGAGTGCTCTTTCAAAGGAATGGTGCGCGGACGTTCCAGCCAGGCGCCTTCGCCGTCGGGCACGATCTCGACCACATCGACCTGAGTGGCGCTGATCGCCACGATGCGCCCGTCGTTGCGCCCCAGGTAGTCGCCGACCTTCAGCCGATGCACACCGCCGGCCCCACGCAGCAGGGCAAAGGAGCCGGAGGCATTGGAGATGGTGCCGACCATTTCAAACTGCTCGATGTTGAAACCTTCGAGGTATTGCTTGACCCGGTTGGGGTCGGGTTTGACATTGCGCGAGCCGCGCTGCTGCCCGGCCAGATCGACCCGCACCTGACGCGAGAACGGGCTGCGCAGGTTGGGCGCGCTGTAGGTAAACGTGGGGTAGGAATGGAACGTCGGCGTCGGCTCGATCTTGCCCGCCGGGCGCAGGCGCACTTCGTTCATGTAAGCGTCGAGGTCGCTGAATTCGTCACTGCTGCCGCAACCACTGAGGCCGAGCACCAGCACTGACAGGGCGAAATAACGGATCGGGGTCATTTGTCCAACCCCTTGTCGTTATAGCGGTAGGTCTTGGCGAGGATGCTCATGCGCAGCTTCGTCCCGCCTTCGGGGTTGGCCGGCGCCAGTTCGAAATCGTGCAACGTGACGATCCGTGGCAACCCGGCGACGCCACTGACGAAAGTGGCGAGGTCGTGGTAAGCCCCAGTGACGGTGATCTGGATCGGCAATTCGATGTAGAACGGCTGGGTCACCTCCGGCAGCAGCTTGATCTCTTCGAATTCGAGGCCACTGCCCAACCCGGTGCGGGTGATGTCTTCCAGCAGCCCCGGCACTTCGGTGTCGCTGGGCAACTGCCGCAGGAGCACGCCGAAGGAGTTTTCCATCTCCTTCATCTGCTGGGTGTACAGCTCCAGGTTGGCGGCCATGTGCGCCTTGCTGGCGAACTGCTCCTTCAAGGTGTCTTCTTCCTGATGCTTGGCTTCCAGCTGGTTTTCCATGTCGCTGATGAAAAAGTTATAGCCAAGCGCCAACACCAGCACCGCCAGCAACGCTCCCGCGATGGTTTTCACCGCGGCCGGCCAGGAACCGATGTTGCTGGTATCCAGATCGTTGAAGTCGATATTGCGCAGACTTTGCAGCCATTCGGACGGCTTCATTTGTCGCCCTCCGTCACGGCTGGCTGGGTCTGACGAACGGTCAGCTGAAAGACGTTGGCCTGATCCACCTGACCGGCGGTCGTCGCCTTCACCTCGTTGAGGCTGGGCGCATCAAACCAGTCGGAGGCATCCAGATTGCGCATCAGCTCCGAAACCCGATTATTGGACTCGGCCGCGCCATTGATGGTCAGCGTCTTGCCCACCAGTTTCACGCTGGTGAAATACACGCCATCCGGCAGCGTGCGTGCCAGTTGATCGAAGATCCGTCCACTGATTTGCCGGTTGCCCTGCAAGTCCTGGATGATGCGCATGCGCTCGACCAGTTGCTGGCGCCGGGCCTTGAGTTCGCTGATCTGCTTGATCCGTTCGTCGACCACCGCTATCTGCTTGCCGATGTAGGCATTGCGCGCGGCCTGCCGCTCGATGGCGGCATCGAAGATCTGATCGGCAATGAACACCGCACCCACCGAACCGACGAAGACCCCGATCAGGATCAGCAGGAAGCGCTTGCGCCGCTCTTCGCGGCGCTCCTCGCGCCAGGGGAGAAGGTTGATCCGCGCCATCAGTCGAAACTCCTGAGCGCGAGCCCGCAGGCAATCATCAGGGCCGGCGCGTCACTGGCCAGGGCCCCGGCGTTGACCTTGCTGCTCAAGGCCATGTCGGCAAACGGGTTGGCGACCTGGGTCGGGGTGCCCAGGCGCTGCTCGATCAGGCGATCCAGCCCTGGCACCGACGCCGTGCCACCGGCCAGCAGAATGTGATCGACTGCGTTGTACTGCCCGGAGGCAAAGAAAAACTGCAACGAGCGCGACACCTGCTGTACCAGCGCATCCCGGAACGGCTGCAAGACCTCGCTGATATAGTCATCCGGCAGACCGCCCTGCTTTTTCGCCAGCCCGGCCTGCTCGACGGTCAGGCCGTAGCGGCGCTGAATCTCCTCGGTCAGTTGGCGGCCACCGAACAGTTGCTCGCGGGTATAGATGATGCGGCCATTGTGCAGGACGCTGAGAGTGGTCATGGTCGCGCCGATGTCCACCACGGCCACCGTCAGGCGTTCCTGCGAGGCGGCCAGTTGAGTGGCGAGCAGGCCGAACGAGCGCTCCAGCGCATAGGCCTCGACATCGACCACTCGCGCCGTCAGCCCGGCCAGCGCCAGCGCCGCCTCGCGCACTTCGACGTTTTCCTTGCGACAGGCGGCCAGCAGCACGTTGACCCGCTCCGGATTGCGCGGCGAAACGCCCTGGACTTCGAAGTCGATGGCGACTTCGTCCAGTGGATAGGGAATGTATTGGTCGGCTTCGATCTTGAGCTGGTTTTCCAGCTCGTCATCGGTCAGCCCGGCGTCCATCTCGATGATCTTGGTGATCACCGCAGAGCCGGCCACCGCCACCGCCACGCTCTTAAGCCCGGTGCGCGCCTTGACCAGTACCCGAGACAAGGCATTGCCCACGCCTTCGAGCTCGGCGATATTCTTTTCGACCACGGCGTTGGGCGGCAGAGGCTCCACCGCGTAGGCCTCGACCCGGTAGCGGTCGCCCTGGCGGCTAAGCTCCAGCAGCTTCACCGAAGTGGAGCTGATGTCGATCCCCAGTAACGTATTGGTCTTTTTATTGAAGAGTCCCAGCACTACCAATTCCCTATGACTTTCCGTGAGTTACGGACTCTGTAATACACATTGCGTTCCTTCTCCGCGCCTTGACAGAAGCGCAAATGACGCCCCCAGCAGAAAAGTGCTTATAATGCCCAGCGTTTTTTTCCGCTTTTTACTGCCGGCGCGGGTTGTTCTGTGTGTTCCCGGAACCCTGTCGCCAAATTCATTCTTTGCCCTGGATGTCCAAAAGCCTTGATTCGTCTGCTGAAATTTTTCGGTTGGTCCATCGTCGCCGTTTTCTGCGGACTGCTTTTAGGTCTCAGCGGCGCGTTTCTTTACCTTAGTCCGGGTTTGCCCTCTGTGGAGGCGCTGCGAAGCATTCAGTTGCAGATTCCATTGCGGGTCTACAGCAGCGATAACAAATTGATCGCAGAATTTGGCGAAATGCGCCGGACTCCGATCCGTTTCGCCGACATTCCCCCCAATTTCATTAATGCGTTACTAAGTGCTGAAGACGACAATTTCGCCAACCACTATGGCGTCGATCCAAGCAGCCTGATGCGTGCCGCGACCCAATTGGTCAAAAGCGGGCACATTCAGTCCGGCGGCAGCACCATCACCATGCAGGTGGCGAAGAACTTCTTCCTGACCAGCGAGCGCAGCTTCTCGCGCAAAACCACAGAAATTCTTCTGGCCCTGCAGATCGAGCGACAGTTGACCAAGGACGAGATCCTTGAGCTGTACGTGAACAAGATCTACCTGGGTAACCGCGCCTATGGCATCGAGGCGGCGGCGCAGGTGTATTACGGCAAGTCGATCCGCGACGTCAGCCTGGCGCAGATGGCGATGATCGCCGGCCTGCCAAAAGCCCCGTCGCGCTTCAACCCGCTGGCCAACCCGGCGCGCAGCAAGGAACGTCGCGACTGGATCCTCGGCCGCATGTACAAGCTCGGGAAGATTTCCGAAGCTGATTACACCGCCGCGATCAACGAGCCACTGAACGCCAGCTATCACGTGCCGACCCCGGAAGTGAACGCACCGTACATCGCTGAAATGGCCCGTGCCGAAATGGTCGGCCGCTATGGCAGCGACGCCTATACCGAAGGTTTCCGCGTCACCACCACGGTGCCGAGCAACCTGCAGGAAATGGCCAACACCGCGCTGCACGAAGGCTTGATGACCTATGACCAGCGTCACGGCTACCGTGGCCCCGAGTCGCGCCTGCCGGGCAAGACCCACGAAGCCTGGGCCACCGAGCTGACCAAGCAGCGCACCATCAGCAGTCTTGAACCGGCTATCGTCACCCAGGTCGACAAGAACGGCCTGCAAGTGCTGACCCGTAGCGGCGAAGAACACGTTGCCTGGGACACCATGAAATGGGCGCGACCGTTCCTCAATACCAACAGCATGGGCGCCGCACCGCGCCAGCCGTCGGATGTGGCACAGGTCGGCGATCTGATTCGCGTGCAGCGTCAGCCGAACAATTCGCTGAAATTCAGCCAGATTCCGCAGGCGCAAGGCGCGCTGGTGTCGCTGGATCCGCAGAACGGCGCGATCCGCTCGCTGGTCGGCGGCTTCGCTTTCGAGCAGAGCAACTACAACCGCGCCTTGCAGGCCAAGCGTCAGCCGGGTTCGAGCTTCAAGCCGTTCGTCTACAGCGCTGCGCTGGACAGCGGTTACACCGCCGCGACCCTGGTCAACGACGCGCCGATCGTGTTCGTCGACGAGTACCTGGATAAAGTCTGGCGGCCGAAGAACGACACCAACACCTTCCTCGGCCCGATCCGTCTGCGCGAGGCGCTGTACAAGTCGCGTAACCTGGTGTCGATCCGCCTGTTGCAGGCGATGGGCGTCGGCAAGACCATCGACTACATCACCCGCTTCGGCTTCAACAAGCAGGACCTGCCGCCGAACCTGTCGCTGGCGCTGGGCACCGCAACCCTGACGCCGATGGAGATCGCTACCGGCTGGAGCACCTTCGCCAACGGCGGCTACAAGATCACCCCGTACATCATCGACAAGATCGAAAGCCGCAACGGCGACACGCTGTTCGTCGCCAACCCGCCGACCGTGCCACAGGGTGGCTCGGCGACCGATGGCTTTGCCGCCCCGGCGTCTCAGCCGATCACCGTCAACGCCGCACCGGTTCCGGGTGAAGCCCCGGGCGCCGCAGCAGCGCCACAAGCACCGGCAGTAGCCGAGCGGATCGTCGATGGTCGCACCACGTACATCCTCAACAGCATGCTACAGGACGTGATCAAGCTCGGCACCGGGCGCCGTGCACTGGCCATGGGCCGCAGCGACATCGCGGGCAAGACCGGTACCACCAACGACTCCAAGGATGCATGGTTCTCCGGCTACAACGGCGATTACGTGACCACCGTGTGGACCGGTTTCGACCAGCCGGAAAGCCTCGGTCGCCGTGAGTTCGGCGGCACCGTGGCGCTGCCGATCTGGATGAACTACATGTCGGCTGCGCTGAAGGACAAGCCGCCGCACGTGCAGCCTGAGCCGGAAGGCATCCTCAGCCTGCGGGTAGACCCGGTCAGCGGTCGTGCGGCCACGCCGAGCACGCCGGGTGCCTACTTCGAGCTGTTCAAGTCGGAAGACACGCCGCCATCCGTGAATGAGCTGGGCAATGGCGCGGCGCCAGGCAGTCCGCTGCCGGCGGATGAGCAGGCGCCGATCGACCTGTTCTGATCCAGCGTCATTGAAAAGCCCCGCCTTCGAGAGAAGAGCGGGGCTTTTTTATGGCTGTGATTTTATGTTGTCTGGGCCGGCCTC